>JBIIDQ010000049.1:0-8965 GCA_044238295.1 Vulcanococcus sp. | reverse complement strand
CTGATCCCCACGAGGATCCCCAGCACGCTCAGCAAACCGCCTGCCTTCATCGTGACGATGATCAGGCCCAGGACAAAGGTCACGACACCATTGGCTAGCCCCCAGCCCCAGCCAGCCATATGACGGTTTGAGAGGGCCACGATTGCGGCCACCACACCCTCGACCAGAAAGACGATGCCGATGGCGAAGGCAAGAGCCGCCACCTGAGCAGCCGCCGGAATGATGCCAGCGCTGAACTGCTGAATGATCCAGGCTCCAGTGACCAAAAACAGGGTGGACACCACCAAACGCCAGAAGCAGTGCCAGCGCGTGAGCCGCCTGGAGCGGTTGAGGCTGTTAATCCAGCCGAAAATGCCACCCACCAAGAAGGCCAGCGCCACGATCACGGTGACCCAGGCCGAGGCGATCACGGGGAACAGCAATGCCAGCACGCCCAACACCAGAAGCAGGATGCCTTCGGCGACGGTGAAACTGCGCAGGGAGCTCAGATCGAGCTCCGGTTGATCAGAAGCCATGAACGGTTCAGAGGGACCATCAACGCCCGGACGGTAGTCATGGCCTCCAGCTTCGTCAGCCCCAGCCGTGCTCGGCGAGCCAGGCGCGGCTGAGCTGGGGTGAAGCCTCCTCGCCCCCCCCCGGTGCCATGCGGGCAGCGAGCAGCCGCTCGGTGTATTTCGCCAGCAGATCTGCCTCGAGATTCACGGCATCGCCGGCGCGCAGATGCTGCAGCGTGGTGGAGCTCCAAGTGTGCGGAATCACCGCGATCCAAAACTCAGCGCCATCGGCACTGCAGTCAGCCACCGTGAGACTGATGCCATCGACCGCCACGCTGGCCTTTTCGCAGACGTAGCGCCCATAGCTGGGGTCTTGCCAACGCAACACCAGGCGCCATGAGGCCGGCTGTTGCGCCACCGCCACCACGGTGCCAAGGCCATCCACATGGCCGCTCACCAGGTGGCCGCCGAGCCGATCCGCCAGGCGCAGGGCCGGTTCGAGATTCACCCAGCCGCGGCGATCCGCCTTGGCCGCCAAGGTGGTGCGCGCGAGGGTCTCCTCACTGACATCGGCCTTGAACCCCTGATTGGAGCGGTGGGTCACCGTGAGGCAGACCCCATCCACCGCCACGCTGTCGCCCAGTTGCAGGGCCGCCGGATCAAGCTCCGAACCGACAGGGATCAGCAGCTCCACCCCACCACTGCAGCGCTGCAGCTGACCCACGGCCTGCACCAGCCCGGTGAACATGCGGTGCCCCGATCAACCCTGGCCATAATCGGGCAAAGGCGTCGGCAGGCAAGCGATGGTTGAGATGCGCGTGGCCGGCATCGCCCTCGACGCCGCCAGCCGCAGCCCGATCGTGCTGCTGCGAGATCCTTCAGGCCGCCGCCAGGTGCCGATCTGGATCGACCAGGCGCAGGCACAAAACATCATGGCGGGGCTCAAAGGGCAGACCCCAGCGCGGCCGCTCAGCCATGACCTGATGGTCCAGCTGTTGGAGGCTGGGGGCCTCGAGCTGCAGCGGGTGATCATCCACACCATCGAAGACAGCACCTTCCGGGCGGTGCTCAAGCTGATCGGCGCCGATGGCGAGAGCCATGAGCTCGATGCCCGCCCCAGTGATGCGATCGCCCTTGCGCTGCGCACTGGCAGCGGCATCTGGATGCTCGAGGAGGTGGTGGCCGATGCCTCGATCGCCGTGGATGCCGAGGCCGATGCGGAGGATGCTGCCGATTTCCGCCGCTTCCTCGACGGCATCAGTCCTGCCGAGCTGGTGCGCCACATCAACCAGGCCCAGAGCGAACTCGAGCAAGAGCACGACGACGACGACGACGAGGCGGATGACGACACCGAAGACGGCAACAGCAGCCCCACCTGAGCGACGCGCCTTCGGGCGCGGTCCGGCGATCACGGCCTTCAGCCTGGGCACCATGCGCGCCACGAGCAGCGCCGAACAGATGGCTGCCGTGTTGGACGCGGCTCTGGCCGCCGGCATCAATCACCTCGAAACCGCACCTGCCTACGGCCCCGCCGAGAGCTACCTGGGCCAAGCGTTGCGAACCAAGGCCGAAACCGATCCCGACGCCACGAGCCAGCTGGTGATCACCAGCAAGCTGCTGCCGGGGATGGATCTGAGCGAGGGCCAGCAGCAGCTGAGGGGGATCCTTAAGCGTCTGGGACTCAGCCAGCTACACAACCTGGCTGTCCACGGGCTGAACCGGCCGGAACACCTGACCTGGGCCTGCCAGGGCGCAGGGGCGGAGCTGCTGGCCTGGGCCCTGGGGGAAGGACTGGTAGGCCAGGTGGGCTTTTCCAGCCATGGCAGCACGGCACTAATCGAGCAGGCCCTGGGCAGCGAGCGCTTCAGCTTCTGCAGCCTGCACGTGCATCTGTTTGACCAGACCCGCCTTGCCTTGGCACGCTCAGCCCTGGCGGCGGGGATTGGCGTGCTGGCGATTTCCCCAGCCGACAAAGGTGGTCGCCTTTACGCGCCATCCCACGAGTTAGTGGCCGACTGCGCTCCTTTCCAACCGCTCGAGCTGGCCTATCGCTTCCTCCTCGATCAGGGCATCTCGACCTTGAGCCTCGGGGCCGAGCAGCCCAGTGATCTAGCCCTAGCCGCGGCACTGAAGGATGCCAACCCTTGGCTTGAACCAGAACACCACGCAGCGCTGGAACGGCTTGCCGCTGCCGGG
The DNA here is from genome assembly GCA_044238295.1 of Vulcanococcus sp. Lineage (GTDB taxonomy): Bacteria > Cyanobacteriota > Cyanobacteriia > PCC-6307 > Cyanobiaceae > Vulcanococcus. The sequence goes on along the minus strand of JBIIDQ010000049.1, from coordinate 6,275 downwards.
CAGGAACGGCTTGGGAGCACCGCCTGCGGCCAGTGCCGGGCCTGCCTGCCTTGCCCTCAGAACGTGCCGATTCCTGAGTTACTGCGCTTGCGCAACCTGGCTGTGGGCCATGGCATGAGCGCCTTCGCCCAGGAGCGCTACAACCTCATCGGCCGAGCGGGTCATTGGTGGGAAGAGCTCAACGCCAGTGCCTGCAACAGCTGCGGCGACTGCCTGCCCCGCTGCCCGCATCAGTTGCCCATTCCCGAGCTGCTGAGCGACACCCATCAGCGTCTGGCGGCCGCTCCACGACGCCGGCTCTGGGGCTGAAGCACTAGCCAGCCTCGAGCGCCTGATCCCAAAGCAGCTGCCAGCGCTGCTGCTGAGATGCAGAGAGGGGAGGCAAGCTGCTGCAGCGAGCGAGCACAGCGGCTGGCGGCAGCAGCAAGGGCCGTAGCCGTTCGGGCCAGCGAGCCAGTGCGGGTTGCAACTGCTGTTGAGGGAGTGGTGGCACCCAACCAGCGGCCAGTAAACGATCCAGCAGGGGCAAGTTGAGACCATCGCGCAGCCATTCCAATGGCAGTGGAGGCATCGCCTGATCAGCTCGGACCGGAGCGATCCGCACCAGCAGCTGCCACCACAGAGGCGAGCCAGATGCTGGCAACACTGCCGTGAGCCGCGGATCGCGCTGGAGCAAGGGCACAGCCCGCTGACTGGGGACCACCGCCGCATCCGCCTCACCGGCCAACATCAGATTGAGCCCGTTGGGCTCATCGAGGCTGAGGGCCTGGGCCTGCAGACGTTGCACCTGAGACAGCAGGCGTGGGTCGTCGATGGCGCTGGCTTCGAGGCTGGACAGCCCCAGCTGACGCATCGCCAGATCGATGTTGAGCCGCGGGCTAGCGGGCAGCACCAGCCGTTGGCGAAGGCTGGAATCCAGCAGCAAATTCCAACCCTCGGCGCGGCGACGCTGCAGATCGGAACGATTGCGGAGCAGGATCACCCAGGTGCCGAATGCCCAGGGGAAGGCCCGGGCCGGCAGCTCAGGCCCTGCAAAAAGACGACTGGGGGACTGAGCGATCGGGTCGAGGAGCTGGAGCAGTGCCGGTGCCTCGAGGGGGTGTACCCGATCCATGGGCAGCTGCTGAGCCCAGCCATCACCAAGGCTGATCAAGAGCGGGCGCTCCTGCGGCTGGCGCAACGCCTCCAACAGCGCGAGGGGGGTCTCGAATTGCTCCGACCGCCAACTCGGCGGCAAGGCCTTCAACCAGGCGGCGGGCAACTCTCCCCGCGCACTCAGCAAACGGCCAGCATCACCGCCGCCGCGGCATCCAGCCAAAGCAGAAGAGGCCAGTAGCGTTCCACCCAGGCTGGCCAGCTGCAGCAGTTGGCGGCGCGAGAAGGAGCGGTCTTGGGCCATGGATCGACCCTAAGAGGCGAGTGCGGCCCTCACCGCAGCAGCGCACAGGCCCGATCACAGAGCTCTGCCAACTCCTCCGGGCTGCGGCCACTCAGCTGCCATAGGGCAGCAAGGCCCCCGGCACCCACCCCTTCCTTCACATAGCCCTGCTCAAAGGCCAATAGCTCTGGTGAGCGGCAGCTGCTGAAACGCAAACCCGCAGCAAACGCCAGCGGCTCACAGCTCCAGCGTCGGCCCAACTGCTCCAGCAAGAGGGTGAGATTGCTGCTGCGCTCCGCCGCCACCCAGGCGGTGGTGGCCAAAGCGGCATGAGCGATCACCTGCGAACGATCCACGGCAGGAGTGAGCTCCAAAGCCAGAGCCAGCACAGCTGCCATCTGGCTACCACCGGCCAGCAGCACCGGCAGCCCTGCCAGAGCAGCGGCCTGCACCAGGCCAGCGGCCAGGGGCTGCATGGGGTCACCCAAGGCCGCCAGCACCGCTTCGGCGCCGGCTGGTGGGGCCAGCCGGGCCGCCGCCAGGCCGCGAGCCACCAATTCTGCTTTGAGGCGGTGGGCTGGTTCCCGCAGACTTCCGCTCACCAACCCAGCCGCGTCGACCCCAAGCCCCTGGAGCACGGCTTGAGCCGTGCTGGTACCACCGGGCACGCACTCCGCCACCAGCAGGGGCTGGCCAAGCCTGGCGAGCTGGCGCCCCCAGCGGCGCCCGAGGTCCAGCAGCTGCTGCACGCGCTGGGGCTCCATGGCAGCACCACCACTCAGGCACTGCGCCGGGCACTGACCGAGCTGCAAATGCTTCACCGCCGGAGCTACGGCCGCCCCGGCATCCACCACCAGAGGGTCAAGGCCCAGCTGCTCCACCACCACCCTGGCGATCAGGGCCGGGCTGACCCCCGCAGGCAGGGGCGGCAGGGCATGGGGGCGAGATGCAGAGGGCCCAAGCAACAGCAACTCCGCGTCGGCGGCGGCGGTGAGACGCCGGCTCTCCGGCGTGGCTCCAGCCGCAGAGATGCCCGACACCGCAGCGGTGGCTGTACCCGCCAGCAGCAGCAGCACGCGGGTGGCCTGCGCGGCTAGGGAGAGCCGGTGGCACCAGTGCTCCGCCAGCAGCGGATCGCCACTGAGGCGTTGCAGCGTCAAAGGGGATCGAGGGTGAGCAACGGGCGCAGCAGCGGCGGCGGCGGCGGGATGGGGCTACGCAGCCGCGGGAAGATCCAAAGAGCCACAGCGTGAAGGGCCAGCACGTAGATCAGGTTTTGCAGCAGCACCAGCCCGAAGGCCAGCAGCTGCACCTGCAACAGATCAGGGCCGCCTCCCAGCTGCAACAGGCCGCTGAGGCGCTCGAGCAGCTGGGCAGCGGCCGTGGTGATCACCACCCAGAGGTTTTCGCCGAGCAAGAGCGAGAGCACCGCCACCCGCACCAGAAAGCCAACAGCACCGATCAGCAGGCCAACGCTCCAGCTCAGCCACCACGTGAAGCCCCGGCGCCAGCACCACCCCAACCACAGAGCAAGCAGGCCGTAGGGGAAGAGCACCAGCGGCCCGCGAATCGGGCCCATGAGGGCCACGAGCAGCAAGGCCGTCACCGTGACACCTTCCACGGCGCAACGGCCGTTGTGGCGCAGCTGCAATAGGGCCAGGGGCAGGGGCAACGCCAACCGAAACAGAGCGCCTCCGACAGGGAGGTAGTAGAGGCCTACCCAAAGCAGGGCCGTAGCAGCAGCCAGATAGGCGGTGTCTGTGAGCTGGTGGACCTGCCGGCGACTGAGGCTCATCGGGCTGGTGGTGCCGGGGTCCGCACGGGAGCGGCAGTCTCAGCGTTGGCAGGAACGCGCTCAATCGTTTCCACCTCAAACGCCACACCGGCCTCTCGCAGAGCGTCCGTTACGGCTTCTGCTGGCGACGAGGGATCAGCAGCAGGCAACTTGATCGTGACCCGGTACGGCGCGGGGGTGAGCGGTGCCAATGGTGCTGCAGGCTTTTTGGCAGGCTGAGGCTCGGGCTTGCTGGCGGCAGCGGGCTTGGCCGCCGGTTGCTTTGCAGCCTCTGCAGCGGGTTTAGCCGCGTTGGTCGGCGCAGGCGCTCCCGCCGGCGGCAAGGAGAAGCTGCGGGAGAGCTGATCGCCAAAGGGGGTGCCGCTGCAGCCGGCCAGACCGGCCGCCAGCACCAGAGGAACGAGCGGCCTCAGCACCTGCATCAGCTATCGGCGGCGCGGATCACCCGCACAGCACTGGCACGAAGCCGACCTGTTTTGGTGGTGGCGGGGGCTTTCTTCGCTGCTGGTTTCTTGGCCGCTGGCTTCTTGGCTGCTGCCGTGCCGGCAGCTTTGCGCCCCTTGCTCTTACCTGCCGCAGCCTTGGCTGCCAGCAGCTCCACCGCTTGCTCAAGGGTGATCGTGTCGGCCGTGCTGCCTTCTGGCAGCGAGGCATTCACCTTGCCCTGCTTCACGTAGAGCCCGTAGGGGCCATCGAAGAGCTGGATCGCCTCATCGGCGCCTTCGGGGGTGCCGAGATCTTTGAGCGCCGTGCGTCCACCACGACCTCGCTTGGGCTGGGCGAGCAGCTCGACAGCCCGTGACAGACCCACCATCAACACATCGTCTTCGGCCTTGAGGGAGCGGTAGTCCTTCTCGCCTTTGCCCTTGTGGTGCACCACGTAGGGCCCGAAGCGGCCGAGGCCGGCCTCAATTTTGCCGCCATCGGGATGCTCACCCAGGTGGCGCGGCAGCCGGAGCAGGCCGAGGGCATCGTCGAGGGTGAGGTCTTCGGGTTTGGTGCCTTTCGGCAGGGAGGCACGCTTCGGCTTGGGGTTGTCGTCGCTCACCTGGCCCCGCTGCACATAGGGCCCGTATTGGCCGAACAGCAGGTACACCAGATCACCGGTTTCGGGGTCTTCGCCCAAGGATTCAGGGCCGTCGGCCTTCTGCTTGAGGATCAGCTCCGCTTTATCGGAGTCGAGATCAGCGGGGGTGATTTCGTTGGGCAGGGTTGCCTTCAACAGCTCTTCAGTGCCGTCATCAGCTACCCGCTTGGTTTCCAGGTAGGCACCAAAGCGGCCGATACGCACAACGCAGGGCAGCCCTTCCAGCTCGATCGTGCGCGAAGCGGTGGGGTCGATGTCGCCTTCGCGCTGCTGCACCTGCGCTTCCAGGCCCTTGTCGCCTTTGTAGAAGCTCTCCAGGTAGGGCAGCCACTGCACCTGTCCGTGGGAGATCTCATCGAGGGTGTTCTCCATGCGAGCGGTGAAGCTCGTATCCACCAGGTCGGGGAAGTGCTCCTCCAGCAGCGCCGTCACCGCGAACGCCGTGAAGCTGGGGGTGAGGGCGTTGTTCTGCAGCGTGGCGTAGCCGCGATCCACGATCGTGCCGATGATCGAGGCATAGGTGGAGGGGCGGCCGATGCCCTCCTTCTCCAGCATCTTCACCAGGGCCGCCTCGCTGTAGCGGGCGGGGGGCTGGGTCTGGTGGCCGAGGGCCTCAATCTCCTTGCAGCTGGGGGTATCGCCGCTCTTCAAGGAGGGCAACAGCACCTCCTGGCCCTCGAGGGCGGCATCGGGGTCGTCGCTACCTTCCACGTAGGCGCGGAAGAAGCCGGGGAAATCGATGCGCTTGCCGGTGGCACGGAAGGCAGCGGTTCCAAGGCTTCCGCCATCCGCTTCCAGATCCACGCTGAGCATCGTGAGCTTGGCGTCGGCCATCTGCGAGGCCACGGTTCGCTTCCAGATCAGCTCGTAGAGGGCCAGATCACGGCCATCGAGGCCGGTAGCAGAGGGGTCACGGAAGCTTTCGCCGGCGGGGCGGATCGCTTCGTGGGCCTCCTGGGCGTTGCGGGCTTTGGTGGAGAACTGACGAGCTGAAGGGCTCAGGTAGTCCTTGCCGTATTTATCGGCCACGCAGCTGCGGGCTGCATTGATCGCTTGATCGCTCAGATGCACCGAGTCGGTGCGCATGTAGGTGATGAAGCCGCGCTCGTAGAGGCCCTGGGCGGTGCGCATCGTTTCGCGGGCCGAGAGCCGCAGCTTGCGGTTGGCCTCCTGCTGCAGGGTGCTGGTGGTGAAGGGCGCTACCGGCTTGCGGGTGGTGGGCTTCTCCTCCACGGCCGCCACACGCCAGGGGGAGGCGAGCACCGCTTCGCGCAGGCTGCGGGCTTCGGCCTCCGCCAGCAGGCGCACCTTGCTGCCGGCCTTGAGGCTACCGGTGGCCTCATCGAAATCAGAGCCGCCGGCGATGCGCTCGCCTTTGAGGTGGGTGAGCTTGGCCTCAAACGCAGCACTGCCCTGCTGCAGCTGGGCCTTGAGGTCCCAATAGCTGCCGCTTTTGAAGGCGCGCCGTGCCCGCTCGCGCTGCACCAGCAGCCGCACGGCCACCGACTGCACCCGGCCGGCACTGAGGCCCCAGGCCACCTTTTTCCAGAGCAGCGGCGAGAGGGTGTAGCCCACCAGGCGATCGAGGATCCGCCGGGTTTCCTGGGCGTGCACCAACTCCATATCGAGCTCGCGGGTCTGCTCGAGGGCGCGACCGATCGCTTCTTTGGTGATCTCGTGGAACACCATCCGCTTCACCGGCACCTTCGGATTGAGCAACTGCAGCAGATGCCAGCTGATCGATTCGCCTTCGCGGTCTTCGTCCGTCGCCAGCAGCAGCTGGTCGGCGCCCTTGAGGGCGTCTTTGAGTTCTTTCACCACCTTTTTCTTGTCCTTCGGCACCACGTAGAGCGGCTCGAAGTTGTTGGCGGTGTTCACGCCGAGATTGGCCCACTTCTCCCCTTTATGGGCGGCCGGAATCTCGCTGGCGTTGTTGGGCAGGTCGCGCACGTGCCCCATCGAGGCTTCCACCTTGAAGTCCTTGGGAAGGAACCCGCGGATGGTGCGGGCCTTCG
>JBIIDQ010000048.1:0-8974 GCA_044238295.1 Vulcanococcus sp. | reverse complement strand
CCTGAGTGCCGTCGTTGAGGTCATACCCCATGCCGTCATGCACCTCCTCGAGGGCCTGTTGGAAGGGGATGGAGCGAAGCGCTGCGTAGGTGCGGGCGATGGCGTTGATCTCTCCTGGGCTGCTCACGCTGTTGATGTAGCGATCGCGTAACTCCTCGGCGCTGTGCATGGCGTCCCACCACGAGGGCTGATCCCTGAAGGCTCGATCGGCCTTGGTGTGCCGGCAACGCCTGTTCACCGGCGTTCACATCAGAGGTGGGCATGGCGTATCGGTGCAGCAACGCGACTTGAATCCATCGCTGAGAGCGGCTTGATTGGTCTCTGTTGATACATGTCAAGGGGCGTTCAGCTCGATACTTTTCCAAGGCCCTAGGGAGCTTGGCCCTTGTTCCGTCTTGCATCGTTTGGCGCCCTGTTGGGTTTGATCTTGATGGCCTCTTCGTCGATGGCGCTGGCGCATCCTGATCATCAGCAGACCGGTCAACACGCGCATCAACACGACCACGACCATGACGGTCATCGCTGAATCGTTGAATCCGTAGCTTTTGCCACCAATGGCTCATCGCTCTTCCCTCAAGATCTGGGAGCGGGAGTGATACCTAGGGTTCCGACTCATTCGAGTGCTGGTCCGAGAGGTATCGGTCGGTTCGCCGGCTGCACGGAGGGACAAAAGCCCGGGAGACCGCTTCTCTCCACTTCACTCTTGCCATGACATCTGACTCAGGTGCTGAGAGCGCCTTCGATCGTTCGCAGCCCACCGAAGGCCAGCGTGCCCTCGAAAAGGAGCGCTCCCTTCCTCTCACCGGTTGGCAACAGGAGGTTGATCAAGCCCATCGTTTCGGCTTGGAAGCTGCCGACAGCATTGTTGACCGCAACATTTCCACCTTCTCAAGAGGTGAATTGCCCCATTTCGCGGGCATCAACACCTTCATGAAGGCGCCTTATATCGAGGATGTCAACCGCGTTGGCGAGTTCGACGTTGCCATCGTTGGTGTGCCCCATGACAGCGGCACCACCTACCGGCCTGGCACCCGTTTTGGCCCGCAGGGAATTCGGCGGATTTCAGCGTTGTACACGCCCTACAACTACGAAATGGGTGTCGATCTACGCGAGCAGATCACCCTCTGCGATGTGGGCGATATCTTCACGATTCCCGCAAACAACGAGAAGAGCTTCGATCAGATCTCCAAGGGCATCGCTCATGTCTTTGCGAGCGGCGCTTTCCCGATCATTCTCGGCGGCGATCACTCGATCGGCTTCCCCACAGTGCGTGGCGTCTGCCGCCATTTGGGCGATAAGAAGGTGGGCATCATCCACTTTGACCGTCACGTCGATACCCAGGAGATCGATCTCGACGAGCGGATGCACACCTGTCCGTGGTTCCACGCCACGAACATGGCCAATGCTCCGGCGAAGAATCTGGTCCAGCTCGGCATTGGTGGCTGGCAGGTGCCCCGCGAAGGGGTGAAGGTTTGCCGGGAGCGCGGCACCAATGTGCTAACCGTGACCGATATCACGGAGATGGGGCTGGAGGCTGCGGCTCAATTTGCAATTGAACGCGCCACCGATGGCACCGATTGCGTTTACATCTCCTTCGATATCGATTGCATTGATGCCGGATTTGTTCCGGGTACCGGCTGGCCGGAGCCGGGCGGTTTGCTGCCCCGTGAAGCCCTGAAGCTTCTCGAGCTGATTGTGCGCAATGTGCCGGTCTGTGGTCTTGAAATCGTGGAGGTTTCACCGCCTTACGACATCAGTGATATGACCTCACTGATGGCCACACGCGTGATTTGTGACACCATGGCCCATCTGGTGGTGAGTGGTCAACTGCCCCGTAAGGAAAAGCCCAGCTGGATTAGCGATGTTTGCAACATGAATGTGGATCAGAAGTGGAGATAGCCCATGCATGAAGTTGATATGACGAAATGCCTGGTGCTTTCCATGAATGACTGGCGCCAGCAGCACAATCCTGCCGTGCCAGTGGTTTCTCAGGTGCATCTGCAAGTCGGTGATTTCACCTGTGTGGAACCGGAGCAGCTGGTGCACACCTGGCGCATCGCCGTGCAGAACAGCTGGTTGTCCGGCGCTGAACTCAGCATCGAACAGATCCCCTTGGTGGCCCGCTGCGTGTGCTGTAGCAGCACCTATTCCCCCAGTGCTGATCAGGCTTATCAGTCGCCCTGCTGCGGTCATCCGATGGAAGACATCGTGAGTGGACGTGAACTACGGATTCGCTCCGTTGATTACAGCCTCAACCCTGAACTTGCTCCCTTGCCAGCCTGATCATGCATATGCCTCTCGAAGATACGCTCGGCCTTAATCTGCTGGCTGCGAACCAGCATCAGGCGGAACACAACCGTGAGCATTTCGATGCCTGGGATCTGCTCTGCCTGAATGTGATGAGCAGCCCGGGTGCGGGCAAGACCTCTCTCCTGGAACGCTCGCTCGCCGCTCTGGCCACCGACCTCTCGATGGCGGTACTTGAGGGGGATATGACCACGCAGCTGGATGCGGATCGCCTCGAGGCTGTTGGTGTGCCGGTGGTTCCCATCACCACCGGTCGGGCATGCCACCTCGATGCCTCGATGGTGAGCGGTGGCGTGAAGCTACTGCACCAACGGCTAGATCCTGCTGGTCTCGATGTGCTGTGGGTCGAGAACGTTGGCAATCTTGTTTGCCCAGCTGAATTTGAGGTGGGTGAGCACCGCAAGGTCGCTCTGCTGAGCGTCACGGAGGGTGACGACAAACCCCTCAAATACCCGGTGATGTTCAGGGAAGCGGATTGCGTCTTGATCACCAAGACCGATCTTCTCCCCTATCTCCCCGTGGAGATTGAGCGGATCGAGGCTCACATTCGTCAGGTGAATCCGCGCTGCACTGTGTTGCCGGTGTCGGCCACCAGTGGCGAGGGCTTGGCTGATTGGCATCGCTGGGTTCAAGACCAGCTGGCTGAGCACCGCCAGAGCCGGGCTGGCACTCCTGCCCTTGTGAGCGCATGAGCCCTTCTCTGGCCCCTGGAGCCCTGCGGGCTGAGCTTGAGGCCAAGGGCGTGCGCTACGCCCTGGCGAGCTTTGTTGATCTGCATGGCGTTTGCAAGGCCAAGGCCGTGCCGATCGACCATCTCCAGGCGATGGCATCTGGCTCTGAGCTGTTTACTGGCGCGGCCCTCGATGGGGTGCCCCAAGACGTCAGCGATGACGAGGTCGCTGCCATTCCCGATCTGAGCTCAGCTGTGGTGCTGCCCTGGCGTCCAGACACAGTCTGGTTTGCCAGCAATCTCCGCCTGGGCAGCAATCCGTTTGAGGCCTGCAGCCGCAACATCCTCAGCCGGGTGCGTGATCAGGCAGCCGCCATGGGGTTGCGCTTCAACCTCGGGGTGGAAACGGAATTTTTCGTGCTGCGGCGCGGGGCCGATGGGCAGCTCGTGCCTGCCAGCAGCAACGACACCCTCGATAAACCCTGCTACGACCTGCGCGGTCTACTCGACAACCTCGATTGGCTCGGTGAGCTCGTGCAGGCCATGAATGGCCTGGGCTGGGGCGTTTATTCCTTTGATCATGAAGACGGCAATGGTCAATTCGAAACCGACTTCGCCTATGCCGACTGTCTGACTACGGCGGATCGCGTCACGTTCTTCCGCCTCATGGCACGGGAGATCACGCGCAAACACGGCCTGATGGCCAGCTTCATGCCGAAGCCCTTCGCGGATCGCACGGGCAGTGGCGCTCACTTCAATATGTCGCTGGCGGATCTTCAGCAGGGGCACAACTTGTTTGCTCCAGCGGATGGCAGTGCCGCCTGGGTGAGTGAGCTGGGCCTGCAATTCATGGCGGGGATCCTGCGCCATGCGCCGGCGATCTGCGCCGTGATGGCCCCAACGGTGAACAGCTACAAGCGTCTGGTGGTGCAAGGAAGCATGAGCGGCTTCACCTGGGCGCCGGTTTTTGTCTGTTATGGCAACAACAACCGCACCAACATGTTGCGCATTCCTGGTGCTGGCAGCCGAGTGGAATGCCGTGCGGCCGATAGCTCTTGCAACCCCTATCTGGCTGCCGCGATGTTGCTCGCGGCTGGTCTTGAAGGCATTCGGGAGGGCCTGGATCCTGGGCCCCCCAATCTCGTGAATGCCTATCGCCTCACTCCCGAGGAACGGGCTGCCAGGGGACTCACCACCCTGCCCCGCACTCTGGCTGAGGCGATTGAGGCGTTCGCGGCCGATCCCCTCTCACGGGAGGTGTTCGGCGATGCCATGGCCGAGGCCTACACCGCCTTCAAACGCGATGAATGGAACAGCTTCCACGGCGCCATCTCCGACTGGGAGAGGGATCGCTACCTGGAGTTGTTCTGATCCCCATTCACTCCTCAACCACCATCGTCTGTCATGCGTCCACTCAAGTCACGTCGTTCTCGTCTACTCGCCACGTTGATGCTGCTGGGCCTCACTGGCTCCAGTCTCACCGCCTGCACGAAGCCTGGTAATGAGGCTCCCGTGCGCGTGGGTTACAGCGCCTGGCCGGGTTGGATTCCGTTGAAGGTCACTGAAGACAAGGGACTGTTCAAGAGCGAAGGGGTGCCTGTCACTCTCCAGTGGTTCGATGGCTACCTTGATTCCATCAACGCCCTTAACGCCGGTCAGCTCGACTGCAACAGCCAGACCCTTGGCGACACCATCAGTTCCATCGCCGGAGGCGCGGAGCTGCAGGTGGTGCTCACCAACGACTACTCCACTGGCAACGACCAGATCATTGCGGCGCCTGGCATCAAGAGCGTTGCCGATCTGAAGGGCAAACGGGTGGCCGCAGAGGAAGGCACCGTGGATCACTACCTGTTGCTGCTGGGCCTGAAGAAGGCTGGCCTGAGCGCCAAAGACATCACCTTTGTTCCATTGGAAACCGGTGCGGCAGCGGCAGCTTTTGTGGCCGGCAAGGTGGATGCCGTTGGCGTCTTTGCTCCTTTCACCACCCAGGCCCTGAAGCGCCCGGGCAGCACCACGCTGTTCTCTTCGAAGGATTTCCCAGGGGCGATCAGTGATCACCTGGTGTGCCGCAAGGAGTTTGTGGCGAAGAATCCGGAGAAGGTGCAGAAGTTGGTGAACGCCTGGTTCGCCACCCTCAAGCAGATCAAGGCTAATCCTGTTTCTTCCCTGGCGATCATGGCCCAACGCGCCGGTGTGACGGAGCCGGAATACAAGGCCTACGACGCCGGCACCACGATCCTGACGCTGGAGCAGAACAAGCAGGCGTTCAAGCCTGGCAACACGATGCAGTCGCTTCCGTTTGCCGCCAAGGAGATCGGAACCTTCCTGCAGGAAGTGGGCCTGGCCCAAACAGCACCACCGCTTGAAGGTGTGCTTCAGCCCCAGTTTGTGGATGGGGTGAAGTAGCGATGGTCCGGCGTTCTTGGATTAACGAGCCCTGGTTGTTGGGCGCCACCGGAGTTGCGGTGGTGCTCATTCTGTGGAGTTTGATCACCGCCACTGGTGCGGTGGACAAGTTGTTTCTTCCCAGCCCTGCGGCCGTGTTCAGCGCCGGACAGCAGCAGGCCCAAGCGGGCCTGCTCTGGCGGGATTTCACGGCGAGCGTTGGCAGGGTCTTTGGTGGCTTTGCTCTTTCCGCCGCCGTGGCCCTGCCTTTGGGGATTGCCATGGGTTCGAACGTGGTGATCTGTCGTTTGCTGGAGCCCTTGATGGGATTGATCCGCTACATGCCGGCTCCAGCTTTCATTCCCCTGCTGATCATTTACTTCGGTTTGGGCGAATTGCCCAAGGTTTTACTGATCTTTATCGGCACCGTCTTCTTCAATACGTTGATGATCATGGATGCTGTGAAGTTTGTGCCACGGGAGTTGATTGAAACAGCGCTCACCCTTGGTGGGCGTGGCTTGCCCATCCTCACGCGGGTGGTCACTCCCTACATCGCGCCACAGGTGTTGGATGCATACCGCATCAACATGGCCTCGGCTTGGAACCTGGTGATCGTTGCTGAACTCGTGGCGGCTACAGAGGGCCTCGGGAAACGCATCAGCCTGGCTCAGCGCTTTTTGCGCACCGATGAGATCTTTCTCGGTCTGATTGTGATTGGTTTGATTGGTTTGGCCATTGATTTGAGCTTCCGTTTGCTCATGCGTCGCACTTGCTCCTGGGCTAACTAACGCATTCGCCATGCACCTACAGGTTTCCAACGTCTGCAAGAGCTTCGGGCGTGGATCGAACGCCAAACTTGTGCTCGATCAGGTGAGTTTTGCGCTGGATTCCGGCGATTTCAAAGCTCTGGTGGGCAGCTCTGGATCGGGTAAATCCACAGTGATGCGCCTGGTCGCCGGGCTTGATCAGCCCAGCTCCGGTGCTATCACCATGGATGGCCAGCCCGTGCGCGGGCCCGGCTCCGACCGGGGCATGGTGTTTCAGAAGTACAGCCTCTATCCCTGGCTCACGGCTGCGGAGAATGTGGCCTTCGGGATGCAGCTTCAAGGGCGATCCAAGCAGGAGGTGCGCGAGCGCACGAGCTATTTCCTTGACGTGGTTGGTCTGGCTGATTCAGCCCGCAGCAGACCGCGTGAACTCTCCGGTGGCATGCAACAGCGGGTGGCCATCGCCAGGGCCCTGGCGGCTGAGCCCAAGCTGCTTCTGCTGGATGAACCGTTCGGCGCTCTCGATATCCAGATTCGCGAATCGATGCAGGAGTTTCTGCATCAGCTATGGCGCCAGACCGGGCTCACAGCTCTGCTGATCACGCACGACTTAGAGGAAGCGCTTCTCCTGGCCAACGAGGTGCACATCATGGCTCCGTCTCCCGGGCGAATCGTGCGCACGGTGCAGGTTGATCTGGACCGCCGTGACATGACTCGTTTGCGGCTGTCGCCGTCTTTTCTGGAACTGCGCGAAGAGTTAGCGCGTTCCTTGCGAGGGCTTGAGCCGGCTGGAGTTCGATGAGCTGATGTTGGATCCGCTCAACCAGCAGTTTCTGGCCTCCTGGCTCTACAGATCGCCGGATGTTGCTGAGCATGAGCGGCAGCGCTACAGCAATCGCCTGTGGCATCCGCTCACCAGTGCCACCGCGATCCCGGAGGGCCATGCTCAGGCTTTTGAGCTCCTTGGGGTGCCGCTGCTGCTCGCCCGTCAGGGCGGGGTGATTCGAGCCTTCCTGAACCGCTGCCCCCATCGGGCGGTGGCCCTGCAGCAGCCCAGCGATCGCGCCACAGCCTGCCGGCGCCTGGTGTGTCCATACCACGGTTGGACCTATGACCTGGCGGGCCGCCTGCAGGCTGCGGCCCGTGAATCGGATTTCTTCGCCCCATTTCAAAGGGACGATTGGCCCTTGCCGGCGCTGCGTTGCCAAGAGCGGGTCGGCCTGATCTGGGTGGCTCTGGGCGATGATCCGCTGCCTTTGGAGGTGCAGCTGGATCTGCTGCTGGAGGAGGCCGGAGCTTCTCTGGAGCAGCCCAGGCAGCTTCTGCGCCGCACCCAACGCAGCCTGGATTGCAACTGGAAGATTGCCCACGACAACACGCTCGACGACTACCACGTAGCCATCGCTCACCCAACGACGCTGCATCGCGAGCAGGGCCCCGTTCGCCACTACAGACACGTCATCAGCGAGCACGCCACGTTGTTGGCCACCCCTTATCCGGATGGCGGAGAGTTCCTCACTTTCGGGTTGGCGCCCTGGACCCACCTCCTGCTCTGGCCTGATGGCCGTGTGGCCTTGATTCAGTTCCCGCCGCTGGATGTGCAGCGCTGTCGGATGGAGATCTGGTTGCTGGGGGATGCGGCTTTCGAGGCGCAGGCCGATGCCTGGATGGAGCAACTCCAAACCTTTCTGGAGGAGGACAAACGCCTGGTGGAAGCGGCCCAGCTTGGCTATCGATCTGGTTTCACTCCCGGTCCGCCCCACCGGCTGGAGCTGCGCATTCTTCAGCAGCAGACCTTCTACTGCCGCTTGATGGATCTCAGCGACTCAGAGCGCCCTGCTTGAGCCACTGCGCCATGGCCGTGTTGATCTCCAGCAGATCAGCGACGGGCATACCGGTGAACGGAAGGGTGGGGAGATAACCATCGGGCCCGAACTCAGGCGTGATCGAGGGCTGTTGCACACCACGGGCCTTTTGGGTCTTCATGAAGAGTGCCCAGCAGCGGCGATGGGCCTCGAGTGCGTCGTGCGCTTCCGGTGCAAAAGGATGGCTCACGGAGGGACCCTGCGCATGGCCGACCCGGGCATGAATATGATCGACCCGATCTGCCATCGCGCTGATCAGCTCCAGCTCTGGGGTCATCAGCCGTTCGCTCACGGCACACCAGTGGCTGAGATCCGCGGTGAGCCGTAAGCGTGGATGCCGTGCCAGGCGATCGCTGATCGTCCATGGATTGAAGAGGGTGCGGCTGCGGTGTGTCTCCAGGCTCACTGGGCAGCTGCAGTGCGTCACCAGATTGAGCACCTCCCGCAAAAAGTGGTCCTGGCTGGCATCGCTCCAGCTGTCGCTGCCGGTGATCAGGGTGATGCGTTCTGGCTGGAGATCTTCTGCTTTCGGCAGTTGTTCAGCCAGATCTGCTAAGTGCTGCTCAGGGCTGAGGGCGAGATCGGGCACGTAATCGCTGCCGCTGACCAACTCCACGATCAGCCCCAGTTGGCTGGCCTTGAGTGCGTCGATCACCTGTGGCGGTTCTAAGCCTGCAAGTGAGGGATGCCGGAGGTTCACTTCCAGTCCGTCAAACCCTGAGGTCTTGGCGCGAGTGATCGATTCCTGCCAGTCGCCGCTGAACCCCCACAACGAGTGGAAGACCTTCAGCTGTGTGGCCGTTGTCTCAGTCATTCGGGCTGTGCCAAGACTTAGGCCGTTTGATCCAGCTCGGATGCAGTGAAGGCATCTGGCTGGATGCTGAGATAAACAGCTTCTTTAAACAGAGCAGCCTTGGCTTCCGCGTCATTGTCGGCCACAGCCTTGGCGAAGCGCATGCGCAGCGACTCAATCAGGGTTT
>JBIIDQ010000047.1:0-9045 GCA_044238295.1 Vulcanococcus sp. | reverse complement strand
ACCACATCGGTGAAGGTGCCACCGCGGTCGATCCAAAACCGCCAACCGCGATCGGCCATGGAGTTCAGCGGTAGTTCTGAAACTGCAGGGGAACCTCAACGTCCTGAGCCTTGAGCAGGTTGATCGCAGCCTGCAGGTCGTCCTTGCTCTTGCCGGTCACGCGGAGGGTGTCCCCCTGAATGGCAACGGTGACCTTCTTGAGCTCGTCACGCACGGTTTTGCTCAGTTGTTTGGCCAGCTCCTGACTGAGCCCCTTGCGCAGCTTCACCAATTGCTTGACCCGATTCCCCCCCACGGGCTCAGGTGATTGGAAATCGAAGATCTTGAGCGAGAGGTTGCGCTTGGTGGCCTTCTGGCGCAACACGTCCTCCGCCGCCTGAAGCGTCATATCGCTGGCTGTGGTGATCGTGAGACTGGTCTCCTCCAGATCAATCTCGGTATTGGAGTCTTTGAGGTCGTAGCGGGTCGACACGTCACGACGCACCTGATCGAGAGCGTTCACCAGCTCCTGACGGTCGAAATCGGAAACCACGTCAAAGGAATAGGTGTCGGCCATGGGCGGAGGAAGCAAACAGTACTGGCGAGCCCCAGCCTAGAAAAGGACATCCATCCCAAACCCAAGCCGAAACCGAGATGCAAGCTGCTTTTGCCTGGTCGCTCTGTCTGGCCGCCGCTGTGGTGGTGGGAAGTTTGGTTCCCCTTGGCGCTGCCCGCTCTAAGGCCGATTTCAGCATTGCCGATCTGGCAGCGCCTCGGGCGATGTTTGAGCGCTTGCCGGAGTGGGGCAAGCGGGCCAATTGGGCCCACCTCAACAGTTTCGAAGCCTTCATTCTCTTCGCTCCAGCAACACTGCTCTGTCTGATCGCTGACGTTCAAAGCAGCGCCGCGATCGCAGCCGCGTGGGCATACCCAGTACTGCGCCTGGTCTACATCCCTGCCTACGTGGCCAACTTGCCGCCACTGCGCTCACTCTGCTGGGCTGGAGCGATGACTTGCACAGGAATTTTGTACCTGGAAGGCCTGAAATCGCTCCTTGGTTGAGATCCAGCTAGTCAAAGAACATCAGGCTCACCACCTTCCCCATGTCTTCAGCTGTGCGGCAGCTGGCGAGGAGAGTTTCGCTGTCGTGGAAGGCGAAACAGATCAGTTGATCGCAGCGGCGAATAATTTCCTGATTGCAGAGGCTGCTGGCCATGGGCAAGGGCAACTCGTCGTTTTCAGGCTTCTCCACCAGATGAAGCACCTGTTCAAGTTGCTCCCGGGACTCTCGGGGCTGGCGATCGAGGCTCTGAGGGAGCAGCACTGTGAGCCGAGACGCATCGATCTCGAGAACACTGCGGATCACAGCGGAATTCACACCCTGGGCACCAGATGTGATCAGGTTGTGTCCCTCCTGTGCCAGTGAGCGCGACACGAGTTCCACCAAGTGCACGGACACGACCGGAACATGACGGCTCCCGAGGATCGCAATGCGGCGCTTACTGCGGTCCTGGAGCATCGCCAGCTCCTGAGCCAGGGTGTCGATCCGGTCGAGGGCCGGTAGATCAAGGGACCGGGTCAACGCACACCACCTGCTGACGCCTCGAAACTAGCAGTGTTCATGCAGGGAGCGGCAGGCAAAGGCGCTTGAACAATGGCTCGAAATCGCAGTGTTCCTCGACCAACCGGAAGGCATAGGTGGCCTTCACCGATTCATGGAGGCGCACATGTCCGAAGGCGCTTTCGATCACCTCAACGGTTGTGAGTGTGTCGTGCTCCACCTTGAGCAAGGGAACCTCAAGCTCCTCTGCCCTTGAAATCAATTGAGGCAGAGGTTCACCGGCTCCCGTGAGGATGAGGCACTGCGTGGACGCTTCCAGGGCAGCGAGTTGGATATCGGTGCGATCAGCACCAGTGACCACTGCCATGTTGCGACGACGACGGAAGAACTCCATCGCTGAGTTCACATTCATCGCTCCGATCGAGAGGGTTTCAACCAGCAGATCCAAACGATCGCGGCAGCACAGCACCTGAGCATCAAGGCGGCGCACCAGCTCATCCACCGTGACGCTGCGCAGCAAGGGTGAACGTGGCATAACCCCCAACACAGGCACGCCCAGTCGCTCCAGGGCGGGGGCCACCTCGGCACGAACCGCCTGAACCTGTTCAGGCGGCAGTCCGTTGAGCACCACTCCACAGAGCAGATCGCCCAATTGTTCACGAGCCGCCAACAACGGCTCCACGCTGTGGCAGCCACTCCAGCTGTGCACCAGAACCACTGGAGCCTCTAGGCCCCGGGCGACCTGCGTGAGGCTCAGTCCATACAGCAAACCATCACTCAATCCGCCGGCGCCTTCGAGCACGGTGATCCCCTCACCAGCGGCTTCAAGACGCTGCTTGAGCTCTGCAAAGCCAGCGCCGGAATCCAAATTTCCAGCCAGCAGCCGCTCGCGAGCCTCAGCCGCTCCCTGGAGATGCACCGAAGGCACGAGCTGTTGGTCGCTGAGACCAAGGATTTGACCGACGAATCGAACGTCGTCATCAATCAGGGGGCCATCCCCACCAGCACCCAGCTCAGCGCTGTCAGCGAGGGGCTTGCCAATGCGCACCGGAACTCCCCGTTGCAAACACTGACGAGCCAGGCCAAGCACCACAGCCGATTTACCGCTGAAGGGTTCACAGGACCCAATCAGCAAGGCCGACGAACGGGCGTGGGAAGACGCACTGCCGTGACCCATGAGGCAAAAGCTGGTGGCGCGAATCTAGGTCCGCAAGGCGGAGGGTTCGAGTCCAAGAATCAACCACTGCCAGAAGCTCTCCGGCAGATCTGCCGAACTGCCAGCGCGTGTCGCTTTGGCCTGCCACTGGATCAGCCAACTCAACAGTTGATGTGTGGGCAGCTCGAAGCGGTAATGCACTGCTGCATCAGGCTGGCCGCCCATCACCTCCAGCTCCACCTGAGAGAGCTCTTGGGGTGCGAGGCCAGGCTGCCAGCGGAGCGTGAACGGCCTCTGGCCCTGCGGTCGCAGGCAACGTTGGCCTGTCAACTGACCTGTGGCCAGGAGCTGCAGTGCCGCATCGATCGCGACGTCGCCAGGTTCATCCTGGCAATAAGGGGCAAACAGAGCCACCAGCGCCGCCGACATCCGCGCCTCTCCGACTGCCCTGAGGATGCCGCAAGCTGACGACAACGCCCATTGCCGATGTCTTCCCAGCATTTCGCCGGCCGCACCGTGGCCGTGACCGGTGCCAGCGGCAGCCTGGGGCAGGCCTTGCTGCAGGAATTGCATCAGCAGGGGGCTGCTCTTGTGGCCCTCACCAGTGGGGAATCGCCGCTGGATCTGCGCGATTCCAGCGGCAACGCAATTCCTTTCGAACGGGTGCGCTGGAGCTGTGGCGATGAGCAGGCCCTGGAGTCGGTCCTGCAACGCTGTGATGTGCTGGTGATCAACCACGGCTTCAACAGCCACGCCGATCGCAGTACCGCGGCCGTGACCCGTTCTCTGGAGGTGAACGCCCTCAGCAGCTGGCGGTTGCTGGAATTGTTTGCCGAGATTGCACGAGAGGATCCCAGCGCGCAGCCAGCCCGAGAACTCTGGATGAACACCTCGGAAGCGGAGATCCAGGCTGCGGTCAGTCCGCTGTATGAGCTCAGCAAGCGCCTCCAGGGGCAACTGTTGAGCTTGCGGAGCCTGGATCTAGCAGGACCCCATCTGAGGCTGCGGCGGCTCGTGCTCGGACCCTTTCGCTCAGCGCTCAACCCGATCGGTGTGATGAGTGCCGGTTTTGTTGCACGCGCGATCGTGCGCCAAGTGAACTGGAACTGGGGGCTGGTGATCGTCACCCCCAACCCGCTGACTTACGTGTTGATGCCCATGGCAACGCTGAGCCGTTGGCTGTACTTCAAGGCGTTCAGCCGAAGCGAGAGTTAAGGGCTGTCTCCCTCAAAAGTCGCGGTCGGTCAGGATCTCGCAGCCATCGCTGGTCACAGCGATGGTGTGCTCCCACTGGGCCGAAAGGCTGCCATCCACGGTCACCACTGTCCAGCGGTCCTTGAGGGTGCGGCAAGCCTTGCTACCCGCATTGAGGATCGGCTCCACAGCAAGGGTCATGCCCGCCCGCAGCTTCATGTTGGGCAGCTCACGGGTGCGGTAGTTGAACACCGAAGGCTCCTCATGGAGATTGCGACCCACCCCGTGGCCGGTGTAGTCCTCAACAACAGCAAAGCCATGGGCTTCCACGTGGTCCTGAACGGCTCCAGCCAGGTCGAATAGCGTGCTGCCCGCTTTCACAGTGGCCAACCCCTTCATGAGGGATTCCTGGGCCACACGCGAAAGCGTCCGAGCCGGCTCCGGAACCCCCTCACCCACACAGATGGTGACGCAGCTGTCGCCGTGGTAGCCGTCGTAATAAGCGCCGGTATCGATCTTCATCAGATCTCCCGCTTTGATCAACCGCTTGTTGCTGGGGATGCCATGCACCACCTCGTTGTTGATTGAGGCGCAAATACTGGCTGGGAAGCCGTGATAGCCCTTAAAGCTGGGGACGGCACCCATTTCCCGAATGCGTTTCTCGGCATGGGCATCGAGATCGCCGGTCGTCATACCGGGTGTGGCCATCTCGATGATTTCGCGCAACACCGTGGCCACAATCCGGCTGGCTTGGCGCATCGTTTCGATCTCGCGGGCGCTCTTCACTTCCACGCCACGCCGGCTCTTTTGGATGCGTGGTCCCGTCTGGGTGACCACCGAAGCCGCAGGAGTTGCATTGCCGTCTTGGGCTTTCTGCGTAGCAGCGAGCAGTTCAGCGAACAGATTCATCTCGGCGATCCATGCCCGTTGTTTCAAGTTAGAACCTGAAACCACAGCACGGCTGCCCCTTGCCATGTCCCCGCTGTTGGTTCGTCTGCGGCAGTGGCATGCCGCTCTTGCCCCCGTTGTGCTGGCGCCGCTGCTGATCACCGTGCTGAGCGGCATGAGCTACAGGCTGGCGAAGGATTGGGGCGGCCTGGGGCGAGACCAAGTGCACTGGCTGGTGGTGCTTCACGAAGGCGAATGGCTTGGACCGTGAGCTGAGCCTGCGTAGGTGCTGCTGAACGGTTTTGGGCTGCTCTGGATGGTGGGGAGCGGCACCGTCTTGCTCGCACAACGCTGGCGCCAAAGAAAGCCTCCAGGACCCCTGGCACCCTGAGCCAGTACACTGGTTGTTTGGCCAGGCGTTTTTCGGAGCTGGATGGCAGCGGAATCCAAGGACATGACCGACGAAATCAAAGAGACCACCAGCACCGAGGCCGAGGCAGCCGCTGAAACCGCAGCTGACACCAGCGTGGCCGTGGCGAAGAAGCCCGCCGCCACGGTGAGCGTGGGCAAGCTCAGCGCGAGCGAACTGATCCGTGCCTTCGAGGCCGAGCAGATCGCCCAGCAAGCCAAGGACCACCCTGAGATCTACGTGGGCGACACCGTGCGCGTGGGCGTGCGGATCACCGAGGGCAACAAAGAGCGGATCCAGCCCTACGAGGGTGTGGTGATCGCCAAGCGCCATGGCGGCCTCAACGAGACCATCACCGTGCGCCGCATCTTCCAGGGCGTCGGCGTTGAACGGGTTTTCCTGATTCACAGCCCTCAGGTGGCTTCCATCAAGGTGGAGCGCCGGGGTAAGGTTCGCCGTGCGAAGCTCTTTTATCTGCGCGACCGTGTGGGCAAAGCCACCCGCGTCAAGCAGCGCTTCGACCGCTGATTGGCTCTCAGCCATCAGTCTCCGGCCATCAGTCCCTGATTGGCCTACCGGATGGTTCGGTTGCGACCGTGATCATCCGGTTGAGGGAGCATCGGCCCTGCGCCGTTAGTTCAGTTGGTAGAACGCAGGTCTCCAAAACCTGATGTCGGGGGTTCAAGTCCTCCACGGCGCGTTCGGTGTTCCCTCCCTGCAGTTTCTACGTTCCGGACATGGAGTTGGATCTACAGCCCGGTGATGTCGTCAAGGTTCTCGAATCAGCCGCTCTCGGCTGGGTTCGTGCCCGGGTGATCCGCGTGAAATCGGGTGGTCGTGTGGTCGTTCAAAGCGACCAAGGCCGTGAATTCACGGCCCGCGGCAACCAGGTTCGCCTGATTGAGCCCGCTGGCTTTCGTCCCTGAAGTTCGCTGCTTCTCAGCAGTACTGAGTTGCCCGCCGTAAGGCGGGCTTTTATTTGTCTTCCAGGCGGAATTGCTCACCCAGTTGACGGAGGGCAGGTCGACAATGGATACTTTTGAGGTCGCTGACGCGGCACAGACGAGGCCTAAAGCCCAGTCTGGGAGAGCTCTCTGAGCACTCAAGGGACTGTAGTTCAATCGGTTAGAGCACCGCCCTGTCACGGCGGAAGTTGCGGGTTCGAGCCCCGTCAGTCCCGTTCCATCTCATCAGAGGACAAGACCAGTGGTGACAACTGGAGCGGCGGTACGTGTGCGTCTCGCCCCCAGCCCCACCGGCACCCTTCATATCGGCACAGCCAGAACGGCAGTGTTCAACTGGTTGTTTGCACGCCGTCAGGGCGGGCAATTCCTGCTGCGCATCGAAGACACCGACAAGGAGCGCAGCAAGCCGGAGTACACCGCCAACATCCTCGAAGGTCTGCAGTGGCTGGGACTCAGCTGGGACGGCGAACCGGTGGTGCAGAGCGAGCGCATCGCCGAGCACCGCGCCTCCATCCAAAAACTGCTTGACAGCGGCCATGCCTACCGCTG
The DNA here is from genome assembly GCA_044238295.1 of Vulcanococcus sp. Taxonomy (GTDB): domain Bacteria; phylum Cyanobacteriota; class Cyanobacteriia; order PCC-6307; family Cyanobiaceae; genus Vulcanococcus. The sequence goes on along the minus strand of JBIIDQ010000047.1, from coordinate 2,344 downwards.
CTACGCCAGTGAGGCTGAGCTCACCGAGATGCGCGAGCGGCAGGCTGCCGAAAACCGCGCCCCCCGCTACGACAACCGTCACCGCAACCTGAGCCAGGAGCAGGAGCAGGCCTACATCGCCGAAGGTCGCGAAGCCACGATCCGCTTCCGCATCGACGACGACGCCGTGATCACCTGGACCGACCTGGTGCGCGGTGAGATGCGCTGGGCTGGCGCCGACCTGGGCGGCGACATGGTGATCGCGCGCCGCGCCCCCGCCGATCAGATCGGTGACCCCCTCTACAACCTGGTGGTGGTGGTGGATGACGCCGCCATGGCCATCACTCACGTGATCCGCGGCGAAGACCACATCGCCAACACCGCCAAGCAACTGCTGCTGTACGAGGCCCTTGGCGCCCCGGCACCGGTGTTCGCCCACACGCCCCTGATCCTTAACAAGGAAGGCAAGAAGCTCTCCAAACGCGACGGGGTCACCTCGGTGAGCGACTTCCGCTCCCAGGGCTACACAGCCGAGGCCCTCGCCAACTACATGACCCTGCTGGGCTGGTCGCCGCCGGAAGGCATGGGTGAGCGTTTCACCCTGGAGCAGGCCGCAGCGGCGTTCGATTTCGATCGGGTCAACAAAGCCGGTGCCCGCTTCGACTGGGACAAGCTCAACTGGCTCAACAGCCAAGTGCTCCATGAGCAGGGGCCGGAGCAATTGCTGGCCGAGCTGCTGCCCCTCTGGAGCGCCCAGGGCTGGGCGGTGGAGAGTGCAGCATCTGGCTGGCTTCAGGAGCTGTCAGCTCTCATTGGCCCCTCCCTGGTGACCCTTCAAGACGGCATTGAGCAGGCACGCCCCTTCTTCGAGCGGCCCGAGCTCAACAACGATGCTGTGAAGCAGCTTGAGAGCGATGGCGCCCGGCCGGCCCTGCAAGCACTGCTGGAGCACGTACCTGAGGGTGCTCTCACCGCTGATGCGGCCCAGGGCTTGCTGGGAGAAGCCGTGGCGGCGGCCGGCGTGAAGAAGGGCGTGCTGATGAAAACCCTGCGGGCGGCCCTACTCGGCAGCCTTCAGGGTCCCGACCTGCTCACCACCTGGCTACTGCTCCAACCCAGCGGTGAGGCTCGCAGCCGCATCGAGCGCAGCCTCTGAAGGCTCTTCCGGCTCCACCAGGCAGAGTTTCTGAGCGAGCAGCGGGGCACTGAATCCCTGCACCACAACGGTGAGCAGGATCGTGAGGAACACCAGGCCCTTGAGGGCCCCGGCTCCCTGCACCCCGGCCGCTTGTAGTTCCAGGGCAAACAGGCTGGCCACAGCGGCCGTCACGATGCCGCGAGGTGCCACCCAACTCAGCATCAACTTGTCGGGCCAGCGCAGAAAGCTCAGACCAAGGCCGGCGAACTGCACCACCACCCAGCGGTAGAGCATCAGGGCAAACACGCAGGCCACACCGCCCCAGCCCAGCGGGCTGAGCTCCCCCCAGGAGAGGTCGGCTGCCAGCAGCGGGAAGAGCACCGTGATCGCCAGCTGGGCCAGCTGGGCGATCAGCTCATCGAGCCGGCTGGCCTGCTGATCCAGGCGCAGGCCCACCACCACACCGGCCATCACTGCCGCGGGAAAGCCCGCTTCCGGCAGCAGCGTTTGCGTGCCGGCCACCACAAGAAACAGCACCCCAAGCGACACCTGCAGCTGCAGGCCGTCCGCCTCCTGAGGCAGCCGCTCGAGCACCAGCACCAACACCCAACCAGCTAGTGCACCGAGCAAGGCGCCGCCGCCTAGGCGCAGCACCAAGAGGCTGGCGACGTCCTGCCACTTGGCCAAATCGCCGAGGGCGAGCTGAAGGAGCAACAAGGCCAGCACCGCCGCCGTGGGCTCGAGGATCAAGCCCTCCGCATCCAGCACGCGGGCCAGGCCGCTCTGCAGCCGCATCTGCTTCACCATCGGCGAGATCACCGTGGGGCCGGTGGCCAGCGCAATCGCCCCGAACACCCAGGCCAAGGGCCAACTCAGACCCGCCAGTAGGTGGGCGAGAACGGCGCCACCCACCAGGCCCAGCACCAGCCGCACCAGCACCAGCTGAATGACCGTGCGTTGGAGTTCCTTGCCAGCAAGCCGCAGGTTGAGGCCGCCATCGAACAGCACCAGGCTCACCAGGAGGCCCACCAGCGGCTCGAGGCCTGATCCAAGCGTTTCAGGCTGCACCAAATGCAGTCCCGCCTGGCCCACCACCAGGCCCAGAGCGAGCAGCAACACCACAGCGGGAAGACCGCTGAGCTGCGCGATCAACTGGGCCAGGGAGCCTGAGAAGAACGAAGCTCCCCAGACCAGTTCAGAATTCATCATCCAAAGAACCGTAAATGG
>JBIIDQ010000046.1:0-9125 GCA_044238295.1 Vulcanococcus sp. | reverse complement strand
GGCAAGCAGATCAGGACGATCCGTGAATTGGGCCAGCTGCTGCTCGAGGAGCGCCAGAAACCGCTTGGAGACCTGCATCTGAGCGGGGACTGGGGGTGCAGTCAGGGCTTAGTCAGAGCAAACCCAGGAGGAAATTTCCCAGCACGTGTTCGAAATCTGGGAAAAAGTCTTAAGATTCTGGGTATCGACCAATACCTCGCGGTCCGGGATCGGGCGGCGCGGCGATCGGACCTCCGGCTTTGCTTGCAGCTTTCTGCAAATGAGGCTACAGCAGTGGGTGTTGCGTCCTCTGCTGATCGGAACGGTGCCGCCGCACCGCCCTCCCGGCTTGCAGGTGTGTGGGCGTTTCCGAGGCCTTAGGCGTCGCCGCCGATCCTCATCGTCCGTCTCCATCCACCCTGCCCGAAAGGGCTTAGCTCCATGTCCAAGAAGCGCAAGCGCATCAGCCGCCGCCGCCTGGCCGGCCAGCGGGTTCTCGCCCACGTCGCCACTCACAACCTTGAAACGGGTGAGTACAAGCCGGTTACGGCTGCTCGCCGCTACATCGCGGAGGCCAACATCGTGCCGCCGGCGATCCTCAACGTCCGTCGCAACGAGCACACCACCGATCGTTTCTTCTGGGGCGAGAAGGGTCTGTTCAGCGCTCAGTACGCCGAAGAGAACCACTTCCTGTTCCCCTCCCTGCGCGAAATCGTTGATCGCATTGGGGAAGACACCCTGTTCGCCGGCCTTGAGGCAATGGCCGCCGACGACTGGGAAGAGATGGAGGAGTACGAGTACGCCTTCGTGTGACACGGAGCGTTTGCGCTTCTAGCCGGCCCAACGGGCCGGCTTTTTTCATGCCTGAGCTCAGCCTTGAGCGCTCAGTTGTTGCCGCACAAAACTGCTGATTGGTGGCAGCACGCTGGCATCGATTGTGTGGCCACCGTTGAACGCCAGCAGCTCGGCGCTTGCGCCGGCCTGCGCCAGCCGCCGCTGCACCTCTTCGCTGGCGGCGAAGGGCACCACGGGATCCTCCCGGCCATGGCTGAGCAGCACCGGTGCCGTGCCACCTGCCGGTTGCCAGCCTTCATGGGGATAGCCACTGCAGGCCACGATTCCCGCCAGGGGGAGGCTGCTGCCCACATCCAGGGCCATGGCACCGCCCTGCGAGAAGCCGAGCAGCACCGTGCGCGCCAAATCCACGCTGGTGCCCAGCTCCTCCAGTCTCAGTGTCAGCGCCTCGCGAGCGGCTGGGAGCTGGCTCCAGTCGATCGGTTGAAGCCCGTACCACTGGCGGCCAACGCCGTAGGGGTGAGGTTCTGGGGCCCGCAAAGCCACCACGCTCACCTCCGGGCCCACCAGCAGGCTGCCCAGATCGAGCAGGTCGTCGGCATCGGCACCCCAGCCGTGGAGCAGCACCAGCCGCTCCCCGGCGCCGTGCGGGCCGATCTGTAGGAGATCCTTGGACTGGCCGGTCATGGGAGGTAAGAGCAGCTGCTGCGTAGGTTGGACCTTCAGCCGACCACTCAACAGCCATGGCGCCCACGGCCCTGCTCAGCGTGTCCAATAAGGAAGGGTTGGTGCCCCTGGCTGAAGGACTCCTGGCCGCTGGCTACCAGCTGATTTCCAGCGGTGGCACTGCTTCGGCCTTGTCGGCGGCCGGACTGCCGGTGACCAAGGTGGCGGAGCACACCGGGGCTCCTGAAATCCTCGGCGGCCGTGTGAAGACCCTGCACCCGCGCATCCATGGCGGCATCCTCGCCAAGCGCTCAGAGCCGTCTCACCAGGCGGAATTGGAGGCTCAGGGTATCGCCACGATCGATGTGGTGGTGGTGAATCTCTATCCCTTCCGGGAAACCATCGCCCGGCCCGATGTGAGTTGGGATCTGGCAATCGAAAACATCGACATCGGCGGTCCGGCCATGGTGCGCGCCGCCGCCAAGAACCATGCCGATGTGGCGGTGCTCACCAGCCCCAGCCAATACCCCGCCTTCCTGCAAGCCCTGGCGGCTGGTGCCATCAGCTCCGCCCTGCGACGGCAGCTGGCTCTGGAGGCTTACAGCCATACAGCCGAGTACGACACCGCCATCAGCGGCTGGCTGGCCAGCCAGCTCAGCGCTGAAGTCGAGGCCGGGACCACGGCCGCACCCGAGCTCAGCCTGAGCCTCCCCGCCCGTCAGAGCCTGCGCTACGGCGAGAACCCTCACCAGAACGCCACCTGGTATTCCCAGCCCGGTGCGGGCCTCGGCGCCGGTGAGCAGCTTCAGGGCAAGGAACTCAGCTACAACAACATCCTTGATTTGGAAGCCGCCCTCGCCACGGTGCGCGAGTTTGGCTACGGCGGCCAGCCCGCCGGCGGCAACCCCTTCCAGCCGGCCGCTGTGGTGGTGAAGCACACCAACCCCTGCGGTGTGGCCACCGGTACGGGCAGCGCCCATGCCCTGGAGCGGGCCCTCGATGCTGATCGCGTGTCGGCCTTTGGCGGCATCGTGGCCATCAACGGCCCAGTCGATGCAGCCACGGCCAGCCATCTCACCAGCTTGTTCCTGGAGTGTGTGGTGGCACCGGCGTTTGAGCCGCAGGCCCGGGAGCTGCTGGCCGCCAAGGCGAATCTGCGCCTGCTCGAGCTCGCCCCTGCAGCGATCGAGCGCGCCAGCCGTCAGCAGTTGCGCAGCGTCCTCGGGGGTGTGCTGGTGCAGGAGCTCGACGATCAGCCCGTGGACGAAACCGCCTGGCAGGTGGTGAGCAAACGGCAGCCCACAGCCCAGGAGCTCGAGGATCTGCGCTTCGCCTGGCGCCTAGTGCGCCACGTGCGCTCCAATGCGATCACCGTGGCACGTGCTGGCCAGAGCCTGGGTGTTGGCGCCGGCCAGATGAATCGCGTGGGCTCGGCGCGCATTGCCCTCGAGGCCGCGGCCGAGAAGGCCAAGGGCGCTGTGCTCGCCAGCGATGGCTTCTTCCCCTTCGACGACACCGTGCGGCTTGCGGCCAGCTACGGCATCACCGCTGTGATTCAGCCCGGCGGAAGCGTGCGCGATGTCGAGTCGATCGCCGCCTGTGATGAGCTCGGCCTGGCGATGGTGGTCACCGGGCGCCGGCACTTCCTGCACTGAGGTGTGTGCTCCGCTGGCTCAGTCGGCCCTGAACTAGCTTCGCCAGCAGTTCGCAGTTCATGGCCCGCGCCCCATGCCGGAAGCTCTCGCCTTCAACCTCAACTTCCTGCATCCGCTGGCGATGTGGGCCCTGCTGGCTCTCAGCGGCTACGCGATGTTTCTGGGCATCAAGGCCAAGAAAACCCGCACCGCTGATGCCGAAACCCGCAAGACCCTGATCAAGGGGCAATTCGCCAAGCGCCACTACCTCTTCGGTAGTGCTGTCTTGGCGGTGATGGTGCTCGGCACCTTCGGTGGCATGGCGGTCACCTACGTCAACAACGGCAAGCTGTTCGTCGGTCCTCACCTGCTGGTGGGCATTGCGATGAGCAGCATGCTCGTGGTGGCAGCAGCCCTCTCACCGCTCATGCAGCAGGGCAATCTGATCGCCCGCAAAGTGCATGTCGGCCTCAACATGGGTGTGGTCACCCTGTTTCTCTGGCAGGCCGTCACTGGCATGCAGATCGTGAACAAGATCTGGGAAAACCGCCCGGCCTGAAGCCTTCGGACGACCGCTCAGAACTGAGCCCGCCGCCGCGGCGGGCAATCCAGGTTGTGGGTGCCGTGGAAATCTTCCTGCACCTTCCAGGTGAGCTTGCGCGAGATCTGGCGCACGATCTGACGCAGCAGGTGATCGCCGCTGCTCTGCACCAGTGATTCAGGCAGCAGTCCGATCACCGAAGGCATGCGGATCCACACGCTGAGGTCGAGCTCCCAGCGCACCTCCGTATAGGGAGCATCGGCCGATTGCTCCTCCAACCTCAGGGCGGCGTTGAACTCCACGTCGTAAAGGTCGCGCAGACCCGGTTGGAACTGCTCTGGTGGCACGGTGCAGATCCTGTAGACGCCTGCGCTCTGGGGCAGGAGTTCCAGGCCGATGGTGGGCTCCACCTCAAAGCCGAAGTTGCCGAAGCGCCCAAGGGTGAGCACGTAGCCGTTGCGGCCAAGGGATTCCACCTGCATCGGTGCGGCGCAGCGCCGGAACCAGCCTTCGTGGCGATCGAGATAGGCCGCCACGGTGTGGGCCGGGGCCCGCATCTCCATCAGATCGGCGAACTGGCTGCTGTAGCAGCGCACCCGGTTGTCGTCGCTGTGACGCAGCGCCGGCTGAAGGTCCTCGACGGATTCAGGCAGAGGGTTGGTCACCGATGAGATCAACGCTTTCGGTTCTCCTCGGGCCTGAGGCTGTGATTGTTTAATCAATGTAAAGCCCCACTCGGGCCCGGTTTGCAGCGGCTGTGACAGCCGCCTCAGGCATCCGCCAGGTCGATCAGGCGGCTGATCACGTCTTCCACCACGCGATCCGGGGTGGACGCGCCGGAGGTGATGCCCACCCGCAGGGTGCCTTCCGGCAAGAACGGCTCTACCAACTCCAGATCACCGCCCAGGGGTTTGTGTTCGATGCGGTTGCCGGGCCCGATCCGATCTGGCGTGTCGATGTGGAACGAGCGGATCCCACGGCTGATGGCGATTTCTTGCAGGTGGGTGGTGTTGGAGGAGTTGTAGCCGCCGATTACCACCATCAGGTCCAGCGGTTCATCCACCAGGGCGAACATGGCGTCCTGCCGCTCCTGGGTGGCATCGCAGATGGTGTTGAACGCCAAGAAGTGGTCGTTGAGTTCGGTGGGCCCGAAGCGCTGCAGCATCGTGCGCTCAAAGAGCCGGCCGATCTCCTCGGTTTCGCTTTTGAGCATCGTGGTCTGGTTGGCCACGCCCACGCGGATCAGGTCACGATCGGGATCGAAGCCCGGTGAACAGGCCTTGGCGAAGCGGTCCATGAATGCCTGGCGCTGCTCATGGCTGGGGCCGGAGCCGTTCGCGCTGGTCAGGATGTAGTCGCACACCAGCTGGGCTTCCACCAGGTCGAGCACCACCAGATAGGTGCCCGCGAAGGAGCTGGTGGCCAGCGTTTCCTCGTGCTTCACCTTGCCGTGAATGATCGAGGTGAAGGCGTGTTTCTTGTGCTTCTCCACGGTGTTCCACACCTTGGACACCCAGGGGCACGTGGTGTCCACGATGTGGCAGCCGCGCTCATTGAGCAGTTGCATCTCCTGCACGGTGGCGCCGAAGGCCGGCAGGATCACCACATCACCGCTGGCCACGTCGGAGAAGTCCTTCACGCCGCCATCCACCTGGATGAACAGCACGTTCATGTCACGCAGGTGATCGTTCACCGAGGGGTTGTGAATGATTTCGTTGGTGATCCAGATCCGCTCGGTGGGGTAGTGGCGCCGCGTTTCGTAGGCCATCGCCACCGCGCGCTCCACGCCCCAACAGAAACCGAAGGCCTCGGCCAGCTTCACGCTCAAGCGGCCGTGCTGAAGCTGGTGGCCGTTTTCGCGGATGCTGGCGATCAGATCACTCTGGTAGGCCTGCTCAAGGCTGCCCGCCACTTCCTCGCCCAGGCCGAAGCCGCGGCGGTTGTAGCGATCCGAATGGTGCAGGGATCGCTTGAACGCGCGGGTATCCACGGCGGCGGGCACGGGGGAAGTCAACTCTATGGGGCCTGGCTTCAGCTCTGGCGTTGCACCGTGGCGACCCCCAGCCAGTCGATCCCATCCAGGCTGAAGCCGTAGCGACACGGCAGCACCTCCACGCCTGCATCCAGGGCCTGCCGGAACAGCTCGCCGTAGCGGGGGTCGGCGCTGTCACCTGGCGCAAAGCGCGTGACATCAGCGCGGCTCAGGCAGGGCACCAGCACCGCCCGTGCTTCCGGCAGCACGCCGATCAGCTCCTCGAGGTGCTTTTGGCCCCGCTCGGTCACGGTGTCTGGGAACAGGGCCAGGTCGCCATCGCTCCACGTGGTGTTCTTCACCTCCACGTAGATCGGTCGGGGATCCGGGGCGCCCTCGGCCGGGGTGAGCAGCAGATCGATGCGGCTGCGGCGGTTGGCGCCATAGGTCACCTCAGCGCGGATCGCGCCGATGGGCCCCAGCCAGGGCTCCAGGCAGCCGGCCTCGATCGTGGCGCGCACCAGGCGGTTGGGCAGGGCGGTGTTGACCCCAACCCACACCGGCTGGCCATGCGCACCCGGCACCTCGGCCTGCTCCCAGCTCCAGGCCAACTTGCGGGTGGGGGAGGGGGCGTGGCGCAGCCGCACCCGGCCGCCCACCTGCAGCACGCCGGTCATCGGGCCGGTGTTGGCGCAGTGAGCGGTCACCACCTCCCCGCTGTGGAGTTCCACATCGGCCAGAAAGCGCTTGTAGCGCTTCAGCAGCACCCCCTCATGCAGCTCGGCCAGGGGCAGCACCTGGGGTGCCTCGGAACGGGCGTTGGCCGGCATGGGCAAGGCGAAGTTGCGCCCATGGTGGCGGGCGGCGCTCTTGCGCTCTGCCCTTGACCCGCAAGAATCCACGCTCCACAGCAGGCGCCGCACTCGATGGCTGAATCGCGTCCCTTCAGCCCCGAGGACGAGCAGGCGCTGTCAGACGAGTCGGCTGGCGGATCGGGAGGCGGATCGGAAGGCGGAGGGGCCGCTCGCTCCCTGCGCCGCATTGCCTTGATCGTGGCGGTGGCCACCGCCCTCAGCAAGCTGGCTGGCCTGGTCCGCCAACAGGTGATCGCAGCGGCTTTCGGTGTCGGCGCCGCCTACGACGCCTACAACTATGCCTACGTGCTGCCGGGTTTTCTGCTGATCCTGTTGGGCGGGATCAACGGACCGTTCCACAGCGCCATGGTGAGCGTGCTGGCGCGCCGGCCTCGCCAGGAGGGGGCCCATGTGCTGGCTGCCATCAACACCCTCGTGGGGGCTGGCCTGATCTTGGTGACGATCCTGCTGGTGCTGTTGGCTGACCCGCTGATCTCTCTGCTCGGTCCTGGCCTCACCCCGGAGATTCACGAGATCGCCGTGCTGCAGCTGCGCTGGATGGCTCCGATGGCGCTGTTCGCCGGCCTAATCGGTTTGGGTTTCGGAGCCCTCAACGCGGCCGATGTCTTCTGGCTGCCCTCGGTGAGCCCGTTGCTCTCCAGCTTGGCGGTGATCGTGGGCATCGCCCTGCTCTGGTGGCAGGTGGGCGGGGCGATCCTGTCGCCCTCCACCGCTGTGCTTGGCGGCATCGTTTTGGCCGCCAGCACCACGGTGGGCGCCATCCTGCAGTGGCTGATTCAGCTGCCGGCCCTCAGCCGCGAGGGGCTCAACAAGCTGCAGCTCGTTTGGGATTGGCAGGACCCCGGCGTGCGCGAGGTGCTCAAGGTGATGGGCCCGGCCACCCTCTCCTCGGGGATGCTTCAGATCAATGTCTTTGTGTCGCTCTTCTTCGCCTCCGGGATGCCGGCGGCGGCGGCGGGCCTCGGGTACGCCAACCTGCTGGTGCAGACCCCGCTCGGTCTGCTCTCCAATGCCCTCTTGGTGCCTTTGCTGCCGGTGTATGCCCGGCTCACGGCGCCGCAGGATCGCCCGGAGCTGATCATGCGCATCCGCCAGGGCCTGATGCTCTCCAACGCCTCGATGCTGCCGCTGGGGGCACTGATGGTGGGCCTGGCCGTGCCGATCGTTGCCTTGATCTACGAGCGCGGCGCCTTCAATGCTGATGCCGCCGATCTGGTGGGTCAGCTGCTGATGGCCTACGGCATCGGCATGCCCGCCTACCTGGCCCGTGATGTGCTGGTGCGCGTCTTCTACGCCCTCGGTGATGGTGTCACCCCCTTCCGTTGGTCGTTGGCTGGGATCGGTCTCAATGCCTTCTTCTGTTGGCTTTTTGTGGGTGGTCCCACCCCTTGGGCGGTGCAGACCCTGCCCATCAACTTCGGGGCCGCGGGTCTGGTGATCGCCACGGTGGCCGTGAACCTGATCACCTGCCTGGGCCTGCTGCTCGCCCTGCAGGGGCGCTTGGGCGGGCTTCCCCTCAGGGTCTGGTGCCGAGACAGCGCGATGTTGCTGCTGGCGGCTGTGGCCTCGGGTCTGGTGGCCTGGGGCATGGCCGCGCTGATTCGTTGGCCCGAACACCTGATCGGCCGTTTGTTCGAATGCAGCCTGGCCAGCGCCGCGGCGCTGCTCGTGTACTTCGCGATTGCGGCTGCGGCGCGGGTGCCTGAAGTGGATCTGCTGATCCGGCAGCTGCGTGGGCGGCTCCCGGCCCGGCTGGGGGGCTAGAGCTCCACCACGCGTTCTTCGCGCACGTGGATGGGCACTTCCAGGTGACTCCGGCCCACCATCGCGGGGCCATCCACCGAATAGATGCGTGCCTCGATACCGAAGTCGCGGAACGCGGTTTCCATCTCCTGCATCAGCGCTTTCTCCACCTGCGCTTCGGCATCCACCACCTTGCCGATGAGGCGGCTGCCTAGGGGGCCGATGCGCTGGCGAACAACCTCTCGGGCGTTGGTGACCTCGATGACCAGCACAGGGCCGCAGCGGGATGCGCAACCCTAGCCGTGGTTCGCGAGCAGATCTTCGAGATCCTGCAGCTGACCAGCCGGCACGAGCCGTGCCAGCGGCAACTTGCTGCTGCCTCCGCCAATGGGTACCTGGACCGCCTCCAGAGACTGTCGGGCGCAGACGGCTGCGCCCTGATCGAGCCTCGCGGCGCATTCGATCGCTAAAGCTTCTGCCACGCCTGCATCGCCGAGATACAGGTGCCAGCCTCCGATCTGGATGTAAAGGCGATCGGCGATGGCCAGTTGCAGATCCCGGATTTCGCTGGCGGAGAGGGGCATCGCGGCGATGGCTGAGCTGCCCTCAGGATGGCGTCTGCGGCCGCCTGGCGACCACGCTGATCAGCTGAACCACCAACAGCAACGCCCAGGCTTCCGTGAGCCAGGCCAGATGCGTCCAGGGATGGCGCATGTTTTGCACAAACCAGAGCCCGCTGTTCAGCGCTGCAAACACCATCGTGTGCAACACCAGATTCACGATCCGGTTGAAGTGCAGGTAGGTGGGGTCTTCGGGGTCGGCGGGTCCGTACCAGCGGATCGGCATCGGGGGGTTGCGAGAGGTTTGTTGACGGGTGGGCCCTCGGTATGGGCACAATGTCAGGGCAGGCGCAGGCGCTT
>JBIIDQ010000318.1:0-2509 GCA_044238295.1 Vulcanococcus sp. | reverse complement strand
CTGGGAACAGCCATACGGTTCTGGCATCCCACCCCAAGAGGGAGGTTGTTATGCATCCCACCGCCGAACTGTTCACTGAAAAAGCCTGGGGCGCCGTAGTGGCCGCCCAGCAACTGGCCCAGCAGCGCCGCCAGCAGCAGATGGAGAGCGAGCACCTGTTCGCCGCCCTTCTCGCCCAGCAGGGTCTGGCCAGCCGCGTGCTCGAGAAGGCCGGTGTGGATGTGGGTAACCTCAGTCAGCTGGTGGAAGCCTTCCTCGCTGGCCAACCCAGCCTGAGTGCTCCGCCCGACAACGTGTATCTGGGCAAAGGGCTCAACGCCGTGCTCGATCAGGCCAATGAGCTCAAGGGCTCCTTTGGTGACAGCTTCATCGCGATCGAGCACCTGCTGCTGGCCCTGGCCATCGATGATCGCTGCGGCAAGCAGCTGCTCTCCCAGGTCGGCACCGATGCCGCCAAGCTCAAAGACGCCGTGCAGGCGATCCGCGGATCCCAGAAAGTGACCGACCAGAACCCCGAAGGCACCTACGAATCCCTCGAGAAGTACGGGCGCGACCTCACCCAGGCCGCCCGTGACGGCAAGCTCGATCCAGTGATCGGCCGCGACGAGGAAATCCGCCGCACGATCCAGATCCTCAGCCGCCGCACCAAGAACAACCCGGTGCTGATCGGTGAGCCCGGCGTGGGTAAGACCGCAATCGTGGAGGGCCTCGCCCAACGGATCGTGAATGGCGATGTGCCGCAGGCGTTGCAGAACCGACAGCTCATCGCCCTCGACATGGGCTCCCTGATCGCCGGTGCCAAATACCGCGGTGAATTTGAAGAGCGGCTCAAGGCGGTGTTGAAGGAGGTGACCGCCTCTGAAGGGCAAATCGTGCTGTTCATCGATGAGATCCACACCGTGGTTGGTGCCGGTGCCACTGGCGGCGCCATGGATGCCAGCAACCTGCTCAAACCGATGCTGGCCCGGGGCGAACTTCGCTGCATCGGCGCCACCACCCTCGATGAGCACCGCCAGCACATCGAGAAAGATCCCGCCCTGGAGCGCCGCTTCCAGCAGGTGTTCGTGGATCAGCCCACGGTGGAAGACACCATCTCGATCCTGCGCGGCCTGAAGGAGCGCTACGAGGTGCACCATGGCGTGCGCATCGCCGACAACGCCCTGGTGGCCGCCGCGGTTCTCAGCAGCCGCTACATCGCCGATCGCTTCCTGCCCGACAAGGCGATCGATCTGGTGGATGAATCAGCTGCGCGCCTGAAGATGGAGATCACCTCCAAGCCAGAGCAGATCGATGAACTCGATCGCCGCATCCTGCAGCTGGAGATGGAAAAGCTCTCGCTGGGGCGTGAATCCGATGCCGCCAGCCGCGACCGGCTCGAGCGGCTGGAGAAAGAACTCGCCGACCTGAGCGAGCAGCAGAGCACCCTCAATGCCCAGTGGCAGAAGGAAAAAGGCTCGATCGATGAGCTCGGCTCGATCAAAGAAGAAATCGAGCAGGTGCAGCTACAGATCGAGCAGGCCAAGCGCAGCTACGACCTCAACAAGGCCGCTGAGCTGGAGTACGGCACCCTGGCGGGGCTGCACAAGAAACTCGCCGCCAAGGAAGAAGAGCTGAGCGCCGCCGGCAGCGACAAAACGCTGCTTCGCGAGGAGGTCACCGAAGACGACATCGCCGAGGTGATCGCCAAGTGGACGGGCATCCCCGTGGCCAAGTTGGTGCAGAGCGAGATGCAGAAACTGCTGCAGCTCGAGGATGAACTGCACACCCGCGTGATCGGCCAAGCCCAGGCCGTGACAGCCGTGGCCGATGCGATCCAGCGCTCCCGCGCCGGGCTGAGCGATCCCAACCGCCCGATCGCCAGCTTCCTGTTCCTCGGCCCCACCGGTGTGGGCAAAACAGAGCTCTCCAAGGCCCTGGCCTCACAGCTGTTCGACAGCGACGAGGCGATGGTGCGCATCGACATGTCGGAGTACATGGAGAAGCACGCCGTGAGCCGCCTGATCGGAGCGCCTCCGGGCTATGTGGGCTACGAGGAAGGCGGCCAGCTCACCGAAGCCGTGCGGCGCCGGCCCTACGCCGTGATCCTGTTCGACGAGGTGGAAAAGGCCCACCCCGATGTGTTCAACGTGATGCTGCAGATCCTCGATGACGGCCGCGTCACCGATGGTCAGGGGCGCACGGTGGATTTCACCAACACGGTGCTGATTCTCACCAGCAACATCGGCAGTCAATCGATCCTCGATCTGGCCGGTGATCCAGCGCGGCACAGCGAGATGGAGGCGCGGGTGAATGACGCCCTGCGCAGCCACTTCCGGCCCGAATTCCTCAATCGCCTGGATGAAACGATCATCTTCCACAGCCTCAAACAAGAGGAACTACGGCAGATCGTGGAACTGCAGGTGCAGCGCCTGGCCAAGCGCCTCGAGGACAAAAAACTGGGGCTGCAACTCAATGCCGATGCCCTCGATTGGCTAGCCAGCGTTGGCTATGACCCGGTGTATGGCGCCCG
>JBIIDQ010000319.1:0-2509 GCA_044238295.1 Vulcanococcus sp. | reverse complement strand
GCCAGCGATTGTGGCCGGCCTGGTGGGCTATCTGATCTTCAGGAACCGCATCAAGGGGGTGTATTTCTCGATCATCACCCAGGCGGCTCTGATGGTCTTCTACCACTTCTTCAATGGCCAGCAGAAGCTGATCAACGGCACCAATGGCCTGAAGACGAGCACCACCGAACTCTTCGGCATGCTGGTGGGTTCGCCCGACATGCAGGGCTGGCTCTACCGGATCACGGTGCTGATGCTGCCGCTGGCCTTCATCGTCTGCCGCTATTTCACCAGCGGCCGATTCGGCGATGCCCTGATCGCCATCCGCGACGACGAAGTGCGGCTCCGATTCACCGGCTTTGACACGGTTCCCTTCAAGACCATCGTCTTCATCGTTGCCGGCATCCTCTGCGGCATCTCTGGAGCCCTCTACACCGTTCAATCGGGCATCGTGTCGCCTCAGTACATGACGATCGCCATGTCGATCGAAATGGTGATCTGGGTGGCCGTGGGTGGCCGCGGCACGTTGGTGGGACCAATCATCGGTGCTGTGTTGGTGAACTACCTGCGCAGCCTGGTGAGCGAAGCGCTTCCCGAGATGTGGCTCTTCGTTCAGGGTGCGCTGTTCATCTTCGTGGTGGTGCTGATGCCTGATGGCATCTATGGCTGGTTCACCAAGGGAGGGTTCTCGAAACTTCTTGCGGCCTTTGGTGTGGCACCGCGGACCGCCACCTATCCCCAGCTCGATCGGGAGGTGGCTCCGGCGAGCGAGGGCCGTCCGATCTCCAACGACTGATCCGCTCTACTTTCCTCACGCGTCATGACCACACCCCTGCTTGAGATCAATGACGTCAGTGTCAGCTTCGATGGTTTCTTCGCGCTGACGGATCTCTCGTTGAGCCTTCTGCCCGGCGAGCTGCGTTCGATCATCGGGCCCAACGGCGCCGGCAAGACCACCTTCCTGGATGTGATCACCGGCAAGGTGAAGCCGCTGAAGGGCACGGTGACCTTCCGCGGCGACAGCCTGGTGGGCCTGAGTGAACACGACATCTCTCGCCGTGGCATCGGCCGCAAGTTCCAGACCCCACGGGTGTTTGAGAACCTGGAGGTGATTCGCAACCTCGAGCTCGCCGCCTCTCCGGCCAAGGGTCCCTTTGCCCTGCTCACCCAGAGCATCCCGCTCTCGGTGCGCGATGAGGTGCAGCGGCTGCTCGATTACGTGGGCCTGGCCCCCTATGCGAAGGTGCAGGCCGGCTCCCTCTCCCACGGCCAGAAGCAGTGGCTGGCGATCGCCATGCTGGTGGCCCAATCCCCCCAGGTGCTGCTGCTCGACGAGCCCGTGGCCGGCCTCACCGATGAGGAAACGGTGCGCACGGCTGAATTGATCAAGTCACTTGCCGGCGATCACACCGTGCTGGTGATTGAGCACGACATGGAGTTCATCCGCGATCTCAACGCTCCTGTCACCGTGCTGCACCAGGGCAGTGTGCTCACCGAGGGCAGCCTTGATGACGTGAAGAACGATCCCCGGGTGATTGAGGTCTACCTCGGCCAGAGCCAGGACTGAACCCGCTGCTTTTCTGCCATCCGCTTGCATCCAGCCATGATCAGCCAAGCTCCAGCGCCGGCCACCGCCAGCCAGTCCATCCTGCGGGTGAGCGGTCTGAATGTGTATTACGGCGAGAGCCACATTCTGCGCGATGTGGATCTGCGCATCCCCGAGGGGGAGATGGTCTGCCTGATCGGTCGCAATGGGGTGGGCAAAACCACCTTCCTCAAGACGGTGATCGGTCTGCTGCAGCAGAAGTCCGGCACCATCGATTACGACGGCCGTCAGCTTCAGAGCGAAGCCCCCTACCGCCGTGCCCGGGCCGGCATCGGCTATGTGTCGCAGGGTCGCGACATCATTCCGCAGCTCTCGGTGAAAGAGAATCTGCTGCTCGGCATGGAGGCCCTGCCCGGCGGGCTCTCGCGCAACCGCCACATCGATCCGCTGGTGTTCGATCTCTTCCCGATCCTTGAGAAGTTCCTGGGTCGCAAGGGGGGTGATCTCAGCGGCGGTCAGCAGCAGCAGCTCGCCATTGCCCGCGCCGTGGTGGGCAAGCCGAAGCTGCTGCTGCTGGATGAACCCACCGAAGGCATCCAGCCCTCGATCATTCTCGACATCGAGCGGGCTGTGCAGCGGATCATGAAGGAGACCGGCATCAGTGTGCTCCTGGTGGAGCAGCACCTCCACTTCGTGCGCCAGTCGAGCTACTACTACGCCATGCAGCGCGGCGGCATCGTGGCCAGCGGCCCCACCACCAGCCTCAGCGATGCAGTGGTGCAGGAGTTCCTCACCGTCTGAGCCCTCTGCACAGGTGTGGCCCAGCTGGGGCCCAACTGTGGCTCAGCAGAATGCCCCGGCCAGCTCTTTGGAGTTGACCGGGGCTTTGTTGTGGCCCTGTGGTCTTGCAGAGCTGGCTCGGCTCAGCAGTCGCGGTTGAGCATCCAGGGGCGGCTGCCGGCGGCTTCGCGCAAGCGGGGTTTC
>JBIIDQ010000317.1:0-2510 GCA_044238295.1 Vulcanococcus sp. | reverse complement strand
CCCCTGTGGATGCCGGTGCCGTTGGCTTCCAGATCGCCCCCCGCATCAACGCGGTTGGACGCCTGGGCGATCCGCAGCTGGTGGTGGATCTACTCACCACCAACGACCAGGACCAAGCCCTCGAGCTTGCCCGCCAGTGCGAGCAACTCAACCGCCAGCGCCGTGATCTCTGCGATGCCATTGAGGCCGAAGCCAGGGCGCTGGTGGAAGCCGATGGTGAGCAACGCAGCCCCTTTCTGCTGTTAGCTCAGAGTCACTGGCATCACGGCGTGATCGGCATCGTGGCCGCGCGGCTAGTCGATCATTTCGGCTTACCGGTGGCACTGCTGGCCTCCGAGGGCGATGGTCGAATGCGCGCTTCCGTAAGGGCTCCTCGGGGATTTGCTGTGGATGCAGCCCTTCAGGCCTGCAGTGATCTGCTGGAACGCCACGGCGGGCACCCGGCAGCCGGAGGCTTCACGGTGCGTACCGAGCAGCTCACACAGCTCCATGAGCGGCTGAACGCCCGGGCTGAGGAATGGCTCCAGCAGCAGGGTGGCCTACGGCTGATCGAGCCTGAGGCCCTGGTGCGGCTTGAGGAGCTCACCGCAGCATTTTGGAAACAGCTCCAGCGGCTAGAACCCTTTGGTGCGGGCCATCCAACGCCGCTGTTTTGGAGCAGCCGCTGCAGCATCAGCCAGCAGCGGCTGCTCCGCGGCGGTCACCTGCAACTGAATCTGAAGCAGGGGGATGCCGTGATGCGGGCCATCGCCTGGCGCTGGGGCGGTAGCGAAACCCTGCCGCAGGAGGTGGACGTGGCCTTCCACTTGCGGCTCAACCGCTGGAACGGCACTGAACAGCTACAGCTGGAACTGGCAGCCCTACGGGCCAGTTCTGGCGACACACTGGTGTTGGAGCGCTGCAATCGCAGGTACTGGGTGAGCCGCGATGGGGAAGTCCTCGTGATCCGCAATGCTGCTGGCGATGAATTCCGCGCCCGGCACAACCCAACCCCGGGTGGCTCAATCAGCAGTGATCACCCCAACGGTGACCATCCCTATCTGCAGGCCCTGCTCCAGGACGCTGCAATGGCCATGGGGCTAGCGGCTTGAACCAACAACAACAAATCCCAGGAGCCGCTTCGGCCCCTGGGATGCAATGGCGGCGGAGAGCTGCGTTGCATCCCCAAGACCGCTGGGCGGTACGCCCCTTCCAGCGATGCGGATCAGAGAGCGCCGCGACGGTAGAAGAGGATGAAGATCACGGCGGGACCCGCAATTGTGATCAGAAAGAGGGCCGCAAAGTTGGCGATCAGATGGAAATCGATTCCCATGGGAGAGCGGCTCTGCAGCTGGATTTGTCGATCAACAGCCTACGGTCCGCGGTCCTGCAAGAGCAGCGCTCCTGCAAGCTGCTGTGACGGGTTGTCACAGCTTGAGGCATGAGCGAACAGCTTCATTGGCGCTGCATCAGCGGTTGCGGGTCGTGCTGCCGGCTGGACCCGGGCGAGCGCAATGAGGCTCTCGATGCGCTCAGCCCTGAGCAGCAACAGCAATACCTAGAGATGGTTGGACCCGATGGCTGGTGCATCCACTACGACACCGGATCAAGCAGTTGCCGGATCTACGACGAGCGACCTTTCTTCTGCCGGGTGGAGAACCTGGCGAGTTTGTTTGGCGTCGCGGCCGAAGAAAGCAACGACTTCGCCATCGCCTGCTGCCGCCAGCAGATCCGCTGCGAGCACGGTGGTCGTGGCATGGTGATGAAACGCTTTGAGCAGGCGATCCGTCAGCCGGCTCCCTGACACCAGCGCCCCTACTGCAGAGCCGATGGCCGATCCCAGCGTGAGTCCCCAGCCTGTCGACACCAAGGCGGGCAGTTTCGGGGCCGTGTTTCTCACCACCTTCACCACGGTGTTTCTGGCAGAACTCGGTGATAAAACCCAACTGGCCGCCCTGCTGCTCTCCGCTGAATCAGGCCGACCCGTTCTGGTGTTTGTGGGAGCTTCCCTGGCGCTGATCAGCTCCAGCCTGGTGGGCGTGCTGCTGGGGCGCTGGCTCTCAAGGGTATTACCGCCCCAGCAACTGGAGCGTCTGGCAGGCATCTTGATGATCGGCCTCGGCCTCTGGCTCGGCCGCCAGGCCGCCATGAGCATGTTTCCCCTCACCTGAGCCCGATGCAGCTCCCTCTTCTGGCCTCCACCTTCGCCACAGTGTTTCTGGCGGAGCTGGGTGACAAAACCCAACTGGCGATTGTGACGATCAGCGGCACCTCCAACCGCAGCGGCGCCGTGTTTGCTGGCAGCTCAGCAGCGCTTGTCTTGGCGAGCTTGCTGGGAGCTGGTGCCGGAGGATCGCTGTCAGCCGTGATTCCAGCCGATGCCCTGCAGCTCGCCGCTTCGGTGGGCTTCCTGGTGATCGGCACACGACTGTTGCTGAAGGCCGGCGGTGAAACCGATCAAGCGGCAAGCGAAACCAGCGAGCCGTGAGCAGGTTGGGCCACTTGGGCGATCACTGTTTAGATTGATCTTG
>JBIIDQ010000316.1:0-2525 GCA_044238295.1 Vulcanococcus sp. | reverse complement strand
CCACCCATCTGCTGGATCAATGCCGCCGGTTGGTGCTTGGCCAGAGCGGCCTCACGGTGGTGTTGCTGGATGACGAGGGCCTACGGCTGAGCCTCACCAGTGCCCTGGCTGCCGAATTTGGGTCGCGGGTGGGGCATCAACTCACGGCACCCGAGAGCAACGGTGTCATCTGCTGCAGCTGGACCTGGTGGTTGGAGCATCAGTCGCGGTTGCCCCTACCTGCCCAACTGGTGGCGGCCACCCTGCCGATCGCCAGCCTGGAAGATCCGCTCACGGCCGCCCGGGTGGCCGCGTTGCGGCTTCAGGGCCGTGATTGGTTCCGGGAGTTGCTTCTGCCGGATGCGTTGCTGCGACTGCAACTTGCGGTGGCTGGCGTCCGCCGCAACAGCGGTCGCCTGGCGGTGCTGGATGGGCGTCTGCGCCGTCGGGGCTGGGGCCGAACGGTGCTCGAGGCGCTGGAGCCGTGGGTGGCCTTGACGCGTTTGCGTCCCGATTGAGGCCACTAGCCTGGGTCGCTGTTGTGAACGGGCTCGATGGGAGAGGCCAAACGCCGCGCTGAACAGGGATTGCCAGCGCGTCCGAAACCTGCCAAGGCGAAGCCCGTTGATACCTCTCCGAGGCTTGCCCCTTGGCTGCCATTAACCCAACGCCAGGGAGAGCAATTTGTGCAGCTCACCACCCGTGGAGCCTGGATCGGGATTGGTGCCCTCGTGCTGTTCTGGGTGATCGTGCGTTTCATCGGCCCTGCAGCTGGCTGGTGGAGCCTGGCCGACGGCTGAGCAGGAATCGGCACGGGGAGTATTTCTACTCACGCAATCCTGAAGAAAACCTTAGAGTGGGTGCATTCCATGCTCTGCGCCCATGTTTGCGCGTCTTGCTGAGCACTATCGATCGGTCGTCGAAGACCTCGTGATGAGCCTGCGCGCTCTCGCTGATGGTCTGCAGCAACGGGGATTTCCCGCTACTTGCTATGTGTGTGGCGACAATCGAGACGGTCACGGTGCTTCGTTTGTCGCCGACCTTGGAGACGGCCACATGGTGCGTTTCCTGGTGTCCGACTACGGCATCAGCTGGGTGGAGTCGCGCAACGGCCACGAGCTGGTGAAGTTTGAGGGTGCTGAAGCGATTCACGAGCTCGAGCGTGTTGCGGCTGCCCTCAACGCTCCCCAAGCACTGCCCTCGTCTGTTGTGAAGGCCTGAGCGGTTCTTTGTCTCCCAGCCCCCGCCGCATGGCGGGGGCTTTTGCTGGCTGCTGATCAGCTGGCGGCGGGCACGACCTCGTCGCTGCTCGCTGCCGCTGAGCCAGCGGCAGCGAGCCGGGCGGCGGCAGCGGCCACTGGCTTGAGCGAGTCGCTGGTTTCGCTCAGCTTCTCGCGCACCTGCAGCTCGATCCGCTCTTTGGGTTCGGGGTTCTGTTCCAGCCAGGTGATCGTGTTGTCGCGCCCCTGGCCGATGTTGTCGCCCTCGTAGCTGTACCAGGCCCCTTTGCGCACCACCACGCCGTTCTCTTCCGCCAGGTCGAGCAGGCAGCCCACGGTGCTGATGCCACGGCCGAACAGGATGTCGAATTCGGCGATGCGGAACGGCGGCGCCACCTTGTTCTTGGCCACCTTCACCTTGGCCCGAATGCCGTATTCCTCCGTGCCGCGCTTGAGTGTCTGGATGCGGCGGATGTCGAGGCGGACCGAGGCGTAGAACTTCAGCGCGTTGCCGCCCGTGGTGGTTTCCGGGTTGCCGTAGGTCACGCCGATCTTCTGGCGCAGCTGGTTGAGGAAGATCACTGTGCAGCCTGATTTGCCGATATTGCCGGTGATCTTGCGCATCGCCTGGCTCATCAGGCGCGCCTGGCTGCCCACGGCCAGATCGCCCATCTCCCCTTCGATCTCCGCCCGGGGGGTGAGAGCGGCCACGGAGTCGACCACCACGATGTCAACAGCGGCAGAACGCACCAGTTGGTCCACGATCTCCAGGGCCATCTCGCCGGTGTCCGGCTGCGAAACCAGCAGGTTTTCGATGTCAACGCCCAGGGCTGCGGCGTACACCGGATCAAGAGCATGCTCGGCGTCAACGAAGGCAGCGACGCCGCCGCGGCGCTGCACCTCGGCGATGGCGTGCAGTGTGAGCGTTGTTTTACCCGAGCTCTCCGGGCCGTAAATCTCAACCACCCGGCCCTTGGGGTAGCCGCCGCCCAGCGCCAGATCGAGCGTGAGGGCACCCGTGGGACTGGTTTCGATGCGCATTCGCGACGCATCGCCCAGGCGCATGATCGAGCCCTTGCCGAAGTTGCGCTCGATCTGATTCAGCACCAGGCCCAGGGCCTTGTCGCGTTCAGGGTTGGTGGTGCTGGGAGGTGTGGTGCCGTTGGAGGCGGCGCTTGCTTTGGAGTCGGCAGGCATGTCTGCGAATCAGCGATGGGAGCAGGCCGCGGTGCAGGGAGCCGGCGGAACCGAGCTCATCCTGGGCGACCTCATCAAGAGAAGTGCCACCGCAGGCGCCAGATGTTTCACCGCTGCCGGCGCCACCTG
>JBIIDQ010000330.1:0-2533 GCA_044238295.1 Vulcanococcus sp. | reverse complement strand
AACGGGTGGCCCATGCGCAACACCGCTTTCACACTCATCGTGGGGTGGCTGTCCTTGCGTCACTCTGGTCGTGATCGCCCAACCATGCACACCTGGACTCTTCTGTTGAGCGCCGGCATCGTCTGCGGTTTCCTCAACGCGGCCGCCTCGAGCGGCTCTGCGCTCACCTTGCCCCTGCTGCTGATGTTGGGCCTGCCCCCAGGGGTGGCCAATGGCACCAACCGTCTCCCTGTTCTGGTGGGCATGGCCAGTGCCCTCTGGCAGTTCCAACGAGTTGGAGCCATCCCCTGGTCCTTCACCTTGCGCCTGCTTCCAGTCTTTCTGCTCTCTGCATTAGCCGGCTCGGGATTGGCCACGATCTTGCCGATGAATCAGATCCGTGTGCTCATTCACGTCGCTCTTGTGCTGGCCTTTCTGCTCGTACTACTCAAGCCTCAGCGCTGGCTTGCTCGCAAGGATCTGTCCAATGCTGGACAACGGCCATCCATCGTTCTGCAACTCTGCATTGCCGTTGTTGGGCTCTGGACGGGTTTGATTGTTCTCGATGCAGCCACCTATCTTCTGGTGAGCCTGGTTCTGATTGGAGGCCTTTCTCTCCAGCAAGCCAGTGGCGTGAAGGTGGTTCTCATTGGCTTCTCCACGGTGATTTCGCTCATTGTGTTTATCCATGGAGGAGAGGTGGACTGGCAAATGGCAGTACCGTTGATGTTCGGGAGCGCGCTGGGGGGCTGGCTCGGCGCCTCATTGGCATTGGGTCCACAGGCCAGGTTGTGGATCTATCGTCTGTTGTTGCTGGCTCTTTCGTTTGAATTGGTCTTGATGGTTTGGGGTTTTCTCCATCCATCGATGCAACCGTCGTTGATGTGATGATTCGATGTTCTTTTCTTCACTGCAGCAGGTCGACTCTTCACTTCTCGCACGAGCCGTTGCCTCCATCCTGCGTGAATCTGGGGAACCTCTCACGGCGCTGCAGCAGCGCTGGCTGTCCGTCGTCTTTCACCAGCTTCTACTGGCTGACTGGGACCCAGCCAGTTCGAAGCCGGTCACACCTTTCGAGGTTTATCAGCGCTGGCCAGAAGCAACGAAGCGTTTGGAGTTGGTTGAGTTATTGGCATCTCTCGAATTGCTCTGCAATCCCATCCCCCCGGCCTGCATGCTGCAGTCACGCATTGGGCCGCTGCACTGGCGATTGAGAGTGATTCACTGCTCCTGATTCGGGAACTCGCCCTCCAACATCATCGGCGCGCCACACACGCTTGGTATCGTCTCAGTTGGTTTGGTCAACAAGCACTAGCGAAGCCCAGCCAGCTTTCTGAGCTTGTTAGTCATGGTGTCATGGCCATTGCGCTCACGTTTGAGCCCGATCCCAGAGAAGCACGGCGTTGGCGGGGCCTTGCGGATTGTCCGCCGGGCTCATTGGGTCGTTCTCTGTTCCAGTTGTTGGATCGTGAGGGTGTTGGTTTCCCTGGGGAACCGGGTGCCACCCATCCCACGCTCGCTCTGCACGACTGGATTCATGTGATCACAGGATGCCCTGTTAGCCCCTTGGGCGAGATTGCCACAGCTGCCTATATCGCAGCCGCCAGCCGCAGTTCGGCAGCCACGTTGGCCTTCTTGGGCACCATCAGTATCTTTGAGGCTTCCTTGCTCGACTATCACGTCGATCTTTCGACGCCTGACTGTCCTGTTGAAATGCCGCGCTATTCCGGTGCTCTGTCCACACCAGGTGCCGTCGAACAAGTGGCACAGGCGATCCAGACTGGTCGGTTATGCCCGATCGATCCCCTGATCGATGTTGATTACTTCCAGCACGCTTCTGAGTGCCTTCAGACTGTGCGTCAACGTTGGCAACTTCCGCCCGAAGGTCTCTGGTCAGGGGTCGGCTAGGAATGAGCCGTGCAGACTGATCGGGGTCGGGCCATCTAGAAAGACCGTTGCGATCGGACCATCCTCAAGCTGTTCCGCGTCGAAAACGGTGCAGAATCCTTGCTGGTTGGTTGAGTGGTAACCAGTACCTACAAGCCATCCGCCCTCACTGGGATTGCGTTTGTCTTTGGGTGTGTAAACGTGCTCCTCAAGCTCGATGTCTTCGCTGGCTTGCCAGCTGGATGGATCACTGCCTTCCAGCTCGTATCGAATGATGCCGTTGAATCTGCGTCTGCCGTTGGTGTTGTCCTGGCTGAGGCAGAACACGGTTTGGCTGGCTGTCCCTCGTAAACGCTCATCAATCTGGGGGAATTCAACGCATTCTGAGCACTTCAGTGTCTCGCTGATTCCTCCTGTTAGATCGATACGCTTAAGACATGCCTGTGATGGGTGAGGGATCGCATGACTGGTGTTGCCGTTGCTGAGCATGCCGTTTTGGAGTTGTTCGTAGCTGCTGCTCACATAGGTCATATGGATAGAATCGCCTTCTTCCCAGGCGTTAGCAAAATGGAAGATCAATTCAGCATCGAGCTCGATAGTTTTCACTAACTCGAGTTGATTACGATCGAACAATAGGAATTGCGTTCCTTCCCGCTCGTGCCACTCC
>JBIIDQ010000315.1:0-2540 GCA_044238295.1 Vulcanococcus sp. | reverse complement strand
GCCGTCGCCGCGCAGGGCCTCTTGATCAGTGAGCTTGCAGAAGGCACCCCAGGGCGAGCAGGGCATTTCGCCCTGCGCAATCGGCTGCAAGTTGGGCTGGCTCAGGCGGTGGTGTTGGTGGAGTGTCCGCTAGCCAGTGGGGCCCTGCACTCAGCCAAGCTCGCTTGGGAGCTTGGCCTGCCGGTTTGGGTGGTGCCAGCGGATGCGGCGCGGGTGAGTGCGGCGGGCAGCAATCGCTGGCTCAGCCAGGGGGGCACGCCGCTGCTGAGCCCGATGGATCTGATTCACAACCTGGGGGCAGGCCCCTTGCGTCCGCGCGCCCAAGTGCCTGCCCCACCCGTGCAAGCCAACCTGCTGCAGCGCGAAGCGGCTCTGCTCGCTGCGCTCGGTGCCGGAGCCTCCCTTGACCAACTCTGTGATCGCCTACGCCTCAACCCGGGCACGCTGAGCGAAAGGCTCCTGCGGCTGGAGCTGGCCGGCGTGCTGCGCAGCGAGCCTGGGCTGTGGTGGCGCCCCTGCTGATCCCACCGCTCCTAACGTGAGCTGATGGTGAGCACCGTGGCCGCAGCCGAGCTCCTGGAGTGGCGCCGCAAGCAGCTGAAGGCAGGCGGAGAAGCCAGTCAACTGGATTGGCTTCTCGATCTGGAGGGCGGCATTGGCTGGCAAACCCTTCAACAACTACGGCTCCACCCGGAACGGTCCGTGCGGTTGGCGGCCCCCCTCAGCCAGCTCGAGCAGCTCTGGCAACAACACCTCAAGAGCAACACCCCACTCCAATACCTCGTGGGCCGTTGCCCGTGGCGAGATCTCGAACTGATCGTTCAACCGGGTGCCTTGATTCCCAGGCAGGAAACCGAACTCCTAGTGGATCTGGCCTTGGCCTTGGTCGAGCCCCTCGAAAGTACACAATCCCTGTGCTGGGCTGATCTTGGTACCGGTTCTGGGTGTCTGGCCCTGGCCCTGGCGAGAACCTGGCCACAAAGCCAGGGCTGGGCCGTCGATCAATCTGCGGATGCCCTGGCCTTAGCCAAGCGGAATCTCTCTCAAGATCCATTGGGTCGCTCTGTAGAGCTTCGCCTTGGAAGCTGGTGGGAGCCCCTAGGGGATTGCGCAGGAAGCCTCGATCTTGTGTTGAGCAACCCGCCCTATATCCCCACCGAAGTGTGGCGAGCGTTGGAGCCACAGGTGCGCGACCACGAGCCTGAGCTTGCCCTGCATGGCGGCAGCGATGGACTCGATTGCATCCGAGCCATCGCTAGTGGAGCCGCAGCAGGACTGGCCCCAGGGGGCTGGCTGGTGCTGGAACATCACCACGATCAAAGTGAGGCTGTCGTGGAGTTGCTGAGCGAGAGCGGCCTCAGGAATGCTGGGGCCCACTTCGATCTGGAAGGGGTGAAACGCTTCGCCTGCGCCCAGAAAACCAGCTGAGCCCACACCTCATCTCGTCGCCTTCAGACAGCCATGCCCCACCCTGCCTGCAGCGCCAGCGAACTCGCTGAACAACTTGAGGGTGGCAAGGCAGCGATCTTCCCCACCGACACCCTGCCGGCTCTCGCCACCCGGCCGTCATCAGCCGAGGTGCTGTGGACCCTGAAGCAGCGTCCTCGCCACAAGCCGGTGATTTTGATGGCCGCTGAGATCGAAACCCTTTGGGCCTGCCTCGGCCTCCAGATCGAACCAGCGTGGGAGGAGCTGGCTGAGCGCTACTGGCCAGGAGCCCTCACCCTCGTGCTGCCAGCACAAGGTCAGTGCCTTGAGCAACTGAACCCTGGCGGCAGAACGTTGGGCCTACGCGTGCCGGGTTGTGTGCGGGCGCGCGAACTGCTGCAGCTCACTGGCCCTCTGGCGACGACCAGCGCAAACCGTTCCGGTGAACCGGCGTGTCTCGATCACAAGGAAGCCGCCCTGCGCTTTCCGCAAGTGGCGCAGCTGGGCCCTGTGCCATGGCCCGTTCCATCCGGGCTGGGCAGCACTGTGATCGAGTGGGAGCCCACAGGCAACTGGAAACTGCTGCGCGCCGGTGCTGTGATGCCTCCAAACCTCAAGCGCAGCTCGTTCGCCCCGTGACGGCTCTGATTCTGCTGCTGGCCCTATTGCTGGGGCTCAACCAGTGGCTGCTTGAGCCAGCAATGCATTGGCTCACGGAACTGCTCGAATTGAAAGCTCTGCCTTGGTTGCTGATTGGCGGAGCCGCCTGGCTGTTGGCGGGCCACACGGATCACCGCTGAGCAACACGCCCACACAAGGGCAGGCCAGGCATCAACAGAAAAGAGGGCACAAAAAAGCCCCCGGCCATGACCGGAGGCTGATGTCGTCCCTCGAAGAGGGCAAGGGTGGAGCTGAGGCGGCTGATTGGATCAGCCGCTCTGCATCAACCGAACTTGCCTGAGGTGGAGGCGATCAAGAAGGCGGCGTAGGTCACGAAGTAGCCCACGGTGAAATGAGCCAGACCAACCACACGGGCCTGAACGATCGAGAGAGCCACGGGCTTGTCGCGCCAGCCCACCAGGTTGGCGAGCGGGGTGCGCTGGTGAGCCCAG
>JBIIDQ010000045.1:0-9258 GCA_044238295.1 Vulcanococcus sp. | reverse complement strand
AGGTCGAATTTTGGCGCAAATTTCAGCTACGACATCCGACCCAACGCCAGTGGGCCCATTAACATTGAAATCGACCAAAGGGGAGATGCTTGGTTCGTCAATCTATTGACAAGTGAAATAGGCCGTGTCAGCAAAGATGGCACAATCAAACTCTTTGAAATTTCGGGACTTGAATCGGTCGACAACACACGACCAATCAACGTAGTACCAGGTCCTGACGGCAAGATATGGGTCACTGTTGAGGGGAACAATGACACCTCAATACCCAGCGGCAGCCTCGCAAGCAAGGGAGGGATTGCCCGATTTGACCCTACGACAGAGACCTTTATTGGCTATCAACAATACAAATCGAAAGGTGCCGGAGGAGCCTTAGGGACGGTTGCGGATTCAATCTGGTTTCAATACCAGGAACAGTCTCTTGAAGAGCTAACCATTGACAAAAATGGGCGCCAATCGCAAACAAACTACGACCTTCCGAACATTGGCCAACGCGTCATGCATCGCATCACGCGCGGCCCTGATGGGAACATGTGGTTTACCAGCCTTATGCAAGACACCGTGAGCGTACTCGCAACGGACGATGCAGGAATACCGGTGTATTCGTTTCGCCAGGAAAGCAGCAAGAATCAATACCTAAGCGCTTTGCCCGACGAGATCACAGGGCTGCAACAAAATAACAGCGGGTACATAAACCAGGAGGGCCTTTTCCTGAGCCCCTTGAAAGGTCGGCATACGGTTGCGACGTATCGATACGAAGACACCGTGGCAGGCGGCCATCTCTGGACAACCGAACGCATCCAATCCGGAAGAGACTCCTTTCTCTTTACCGAGGCAAGCCGCTACCAATTTGAAGGGAGAGACTTCAGAGTATATCCAAGCCGCGATTCTTCTGATGCATTAATCCCGATTTACCAAGCGTTCAACCCTCGCACAAATAGCCTTGAATGGTCAGATAGCCGCAGAGAATTCTCAAGAGGATTTCAGGATATCCAAATTGCCTGGTATGCAAAACAATTCCCGCTCGATGTTAATCAATTTTGAACCAACTGATCCAACCCAGCAGAAAAATATTTGAAGACTGGTTGCTGGCCAGTCAGGTCGCCCAGTGTGCCGAAAGATCCAATTCCTCTGCCGGTGGCACCGGACTATCAATGGCAGGGGCAAAAGCTGGCAAATTGAGTCCGCCATCGCGCTTGATGGCCCGTAGTGGGGCCAATACAAACTCTCGTTGATGCCAGCGGGGATGGGGGAGCTGTAGCGCCGGATTTTCGCAGCGCAGGTTGTCCCACCACAGGAGATCTAGATCGAGACTGCGCGCCCCCCAATGCTCCAGGCGCTGGCGACCGAAGCTGAGCTCCAGCTCCTGCAATGCCGTGAGCAACTCCAGGGCAGCGGCGAGGCTTGGGGCAATCGTCACCTGAGCCACCAGAGCAGCATTGAGATAGTCCGGCTGACCCGCTGGCCCGCCCACCGGAGCTGTGCGAAACAGCGGCGACCAGTGCATGCGAGAGCCTTCACCTCCCCAGTGGTGCAGCAGGCTCTCCAGCTGCGGACGCAGCGCCACCAAGGTGTCGAGCGGCGCCCCTACCGGGCTGGGCAGATTGGCGCCCAGACCAATCGCCACAGTGGTGATCAACGGCAGAGAAGACCCGCTCACTGAGGAGCTCCAGGCAGCCACAACCACCAGGGTGAGCCAGCCCAGACGCGATGCCATCCAGCGGGACCCTGCTGCCCCGCCTGAGTGACCACGGCCACCACCCCGTAACGCTGGGTCAGGGCTGCCAGCGCAGCGGGGCTGCGCCTGCCGTAAGCGGCCATCAGCCGCCGCTCGGCGGCAGCGCCACCGGGACCTTCGAGCAACACGCGCTCTGATCCGGCCAAGTCGGCCAGTCGCCTCGACCACTCATCCAACAGCCGCATCGACCCTGGCACCTGGCGAAACTGCACCACCTGAGCGCGGCTGGTGCGCAGCGCCAGATCAGAAAAACCACCGGGAGGCGTGAGCACTCGGCCGCCCGGTGGCGTGGCGGCCATCAAGGCGCGATAAAGATCAGCCTTCTCGGGAGGAAGAGCAAACGCCCGCCAAGGGCGCAGCACAGCACCCCGGCTGGTCAGCCCCGCTGAGACAAGTACCAGCGCCGACAGGCCAACGATGCAGACACGCTGCCAGGCGCGGGAGTTGATGGCCCTGGAACCCACCAGGGCCTGAAGGGCCCTCGCCCCCACCAACACAAATGTCAGCGGCAGCAGGCTGTCAGCCAGGCGGAAGGGGTAGAGCTGCTGCAAAGCACCAGCCGGATCCACCAGGCTCGCCAGCAGGCCCACGCCGAAAGGCACTAGCGCCAGGGCCGACCACAGCCACAAATCACGGCAGGCCTGAGCGTCGTTGTCCGGCAGATGCCTGGCTGCTCCGCGGGCCAGCCAGACTCCCAACACGCTCCAGCCCATCATCACCAGGAGCAGCACCATCCAGCCCTTGCCCCAGCTGGAGGGCACCAGGTGATGGGGATGGCGGAACACCACGTACAGCCAGGCTGGGCTGAGGCCCTGGGGCAAGGCTGATGCGGGCCTGGCCAGCTCCGCCAGCCGCCCCAGCACCGGCCCATAGAGCGCGAAGGCTCCCAGCAGAGCTGCCGCCAGAGCAAGCCAGCCGCGACAACGCCGCTGGGCTGAACGGCACCAGGCCAGAGCGGCAAGCGTGAGAGCGCCGTAGCCCCCCACCAGCACATGGGCGGAGCAAGCCAGCCCGGCCTGCAACCCCGCCCAACCTGAGCGGCTTTGGCGCCAACTCACAAACGCCAGTAACAACAGGGCGTAGGCGAAGGTCTTCGGCTCCGCCGAGCCCAACATCCATTCCCCTGCCACCATCCCCTGGCGCGGCAGCCACAGCGCCAGCGCCACCAGCAACCAGGGCAGACCCAGCCCCAGCTCCGCGGCCACCGCCACCACGCCCCAGCCCCAGAGGCCATAACCCGCCAAACGAATCAGCAACGCTCCACTCACGAAGCCCAACTGATTAATCAGCCGGCCCGCCAGCTCCAGAAACAGCCACTGGTGAGGCTGGGGCTGATTCAGATACCAATCACTCGGCAACCAACTGGGTCGGAGCCGTTGCAGCGCCAGGGGCAGCTTGTCGGCCTCATTGGTGTCAAACCAATCCGCCAGCAGAAGCACCAGCGCCAGAACCACCAACACCACCAACCACTGACGGATGCGGCGCCTCCCACTCCGCGCACCAACCTGATCAGAGAGACTTGTGCCCACCTATTGGTGCAATGCGCCCGCCCATGCTTGCAAGCGCCCGTTCTGAGGCTGCCAACGACGCCGCTCAACGGGCCTTCCCGCTAGCGGCCATCACCGGCCACGGCACCCTGAAGCTGGCTCTCCTGTTGGCGGCGGTGGATCCGGGCCTGGGGGGCGTGGTGATCGCCGGCGGCCGCGGCACTGGTAAGTCCGTTCTGGCCAGGGGCCTGCACGCCCTGCTGCCACCGATCGATGTGCTCGATCTGGGCACCGCACCCGCGGGTCAGCCCGCCCCGGCGGCGCTCAACATCGACCCACAGCGCCCCGACGACTGGGACGAGCCCACCAGCCGCCGCCTCACCGAGCTGGGGGCCGATCCCAGCGGCAACGATGCAGCAGCGCTGCTACCCACCAAGGTGATTCCGGCACCGTTTGTGCAGGTGCCGCTCGGGATCACCGAAGACCGCCTGGTCGGATCGGTGGACGTGACCGCCTCCCTGGCCAGCGGTCAGGCCGTGTTCCAACCGGGCCTGTTGGCGGAAGCGCACCGGGGCGTGCTCTATGTCGACGAGCTCAACCTGCTCGACGACAACATCACCAACCTGCTGCTGGCGGCGGTGAGCGGTGGCGAGAACCGGATTGAACGGGAAGGCCTGAGCCTCAGCCACCCCTGCCGCTGCCTACTGATCGCCACCTACAACCCCGAAGAGGGGGCTGTGCGCGATCACCTGCTGGATCGCTTTGCGATCGCCCTCTCGGCCAACCAGGTGCTTGAGCTCGATCAACGGGTGGAGATTGCCCGCAGCGCCATCGGCCACGCCGAATCCACCCAGGCCTTCGCTGCCCGCTTCCAGGAGGACACCGACGCCCTCGCCACCCAGCTGCTGCTGGCCCGTCAGTGGCTTCCGGATGTGCAGATCAGCCGGGAGCAAATCGCCTATCTGGTGAACGAAGCCCTACGCGGAGGGGTCGAAGGCCATCGCAGCGAGCTGTATGCCGTGCGCGTCGCCCGCGCCCACGCGGCCCTGAGCGGCCGCGACCGCGTGGAGGCAGACGATCTCCAAGTGGCCGTGCGCCTGGTGATCGCCCCCCGCGCCCTGCAGCTACCGCCGCCGGATCCCGATCAGCCGATGGAGCCCCCGCCGCCGCCGCCACCGCAGGGCGAGCAGCCGCCGGAGGAGCCCGAGCAACCTGAGAACGAGCAGGAGCCCGACGAGCCCGAAGACGACAACAACGACGAAGACGACGACACCCCCGAGGATCAGGCGCCCCCGTCGATTCCGGAGGAATTCCTGCTGGATCCGGAGGCCATAGCCATCGATCCCGACCTCCTTCTGTTCAACGCCGGCAAGGCCAAGAGCGGCGGCAGCGGCAGCCGCGCTGTGGTGTTCAGCGATTCGCGCGGCCGTTACGTGAAACCGATGCTGCCCCGTGGCCCGGTGAAGCGCATCGCCGTGGATGCGACCCTGCGCGCCGCCGCGCCGTATCAGAAATCCCGCCGCGAGCGGGAGCCCCACCGCAAGGTGGTGGTGGAGGACGGCGATCTGCGCGCCAAACAGCTGCAGCGTAAGGCCGGCGCCCTGGTGATCTTCCTGGTGGATGCCAGCGGCTCGATGGCGCTGAACCGCATGCAAAGCGCCAAGGGTGCCGTGATCCGCCTGCTCACCGAGGCCTACGAAAACCGCGACGAGGTGGCCCTGATCCCCTTCCGGGGCGAACAAGCCGAGGTGCTGCTGCCGCCCACCCGCTCGATCACCGCGGCACGCCGGCGCCTGGAATCGATGCCCTGCGGCGGTGGTTCACCTCTTGCCCATGGCCTTTCCCAGGCCGCCCGCGTCGGCGCCAACGCCCTAGCCACCGGCGATCTCGGCCAGGTGGTGGTGGTGGCGATCACCGATGGTCGCGGCAACGTGCCCCTCGGCCGCTCCCTCGGCCAGCCCGAACTGGAGGGAGAAGAACCCGTGGACCTCAAGGAGGAGGTGAAGCAGGTGGCAAGCCGCTACCGCGCCCTCGGGATCAAGCTGCTGGTGATCGACACCGAGCGCAAATTCATCGGCAGCGGCATGGGCAAAGACCTCGCCGATGCCGCCGGCGGCAAATACGTGCAACTGCCCAAGGCCAGCGATCAAGCGATCGCGGCGATTGCGATGGAGGCAATCAGCGGGGTTTAGCGCTTGCCGGTTTGAGCCGGGTAGAGCTCATCAAAAAACTTGCCCAGCCCAATGCTCACGCTGCGCAAGCCATTCATAAAGCGGGGATCAGCGGTGAGTTTCTCCACATCACCGCCCACTTCATTCCAGCGGGCGGTGAGTTTCTCCGCATTGGTCACGGTGTTTTTGAGCTCCGACACCGTTTTGGGGTTGTCGAGAGCGCGGGTGAAATTGCGAATGTTGGCCGTTGAGGCGTTGAGGTTGTCGATGGTGGGTTGAGCGCTGTTGACCGCCTGCTCCAACTCCTTGATCAAGCGCTGGCCATCCACCATGAACTTGGTGGCCTCTTTTGAGGTGGTGTCAAAGCTGCGGGTGGTTTTAGCGAGTTCGGGCACCAGCTTTTCGCGATCCACCTGCTCGAGCAGCTTCTGCATCGTCACGGTGAGGCTGGCGATGCTGGCGGCGCTGAGGCCGTTCAACGTCATGCCCGGACAGACGGTGAGGGCAGGGTTGCAGTTCGCCGCAATGGGCTTGGGCGTGCCCGGCGGGAGCGGGCGTGCCGGAGCGATCAGCGCGACCACGGCTGAACCACCCAGAAGCGACGGTTCCTGCACCTGGGCGACCAGCGGCATCGGCAGCTGTAAGCCTGGATCGTTGATCTCCACCTCGGCGAGCACCGCATTGGAGGTGGTGGTGAGCTTGTTCACCGTGCCGACCAAAACACCGCGGTAAGTCACCGCTGAGCGCTCCGCTAGACCGGCGGCGTCCGCAAAACTCACCTGAAAGCGCCAGGTGCGGCTGGCCACTGACACACCGCGCAGCCACAACCAGAACAAGCCGGTTCCAGCCACAGCCGCGATCAAGGTGAAGCCAACAATTGCTTCTCGAACACTGCGGCGCATGGATCTCAGAGCTCCGCCGGCTGCATCGGTCCGCTGAGACTAGCGGTGCGGAACTGCAATACATAGGGATTGTTGGTGGTCTGAAAGTCGGCCACAGAACCCTGCCAACGAAAGAGACCGTCGTAGAGGAGCACAACGCGATCGGCCGCCCGCAAGATCGTGCTCATCACGTGACTGACCACAACGGATGTGCCGCGGGCAATGTTGGTGGTCTGCACAATCAGATCTTCGATACGGGTACAAGCCACCGGATCCAGACCTGCAGTGGGTTCATCGAACAGCAGCAGTGGTGGCGTGCCATCCGGCTGACTGGGGTCATTGATCACAGCCCGCGCAAAACTCACCCGCTTCTGCATTCCGCCACTTAATTCACCGGGATAAAGGTCTTCAGTTCCAGCCAAACCCACAGCCTCCAAGGCAAGCCCCACCCGCTCACGGATCTCCGCTTCGCTCATCCGGCTGAAGCGATCCAAGAGAAAACCCACGTTTTCGCGCACGGTGAGCGACGCCAGCAGCGCTGGGTTCTGAAACACCAAACGCACATCAGGGGGATGGCGCTGATCCAGACGCAGATAGCGCTGAGGAACCCCACCGATCAGCAGTTCACCGCTGCTGGGGAGCAGCAAACCAGCCAACAGCCTCAGGATCGTGGATTTACCGGCACCGGAGGGCCCCACCACCGCCAGCCGCTCGCCCGGATGGAGCTCCAGATCCACGTCGCTCAACACACTGTTGCTGCCCCATCGCACGCTCACGTCGTGCATCTCCACCAAGGGTGCAGGCACCGGACACTCACACAGGCAACCGGGCCATCTTGGCGGTTTCTCCGTACAGTTCCAGCACTCTCCTGGGGTGATGCGCGCTCGAATCCCACGCAGCAGCCATCGCACCACACCCCGCCCTAGCTGGGTTGGGCGCGGGGATCTTCGCCAGCAGGATCTGGTGAGTCGCTCGCGGCGGGCGGCCCGCTGGCTGCAACCCGGGCTGGTGGTCAAGCGCTGGATGCTCACCTCCGGCATAGGCCTGTTACTGGCCCTGCTCGGAGCAGCCGTCTGGGCAGACCTGCAGCCGATTTATTGGTTGTTGCAATCCATCCGTTGGATGCTGCAGAACCTCACGCAGGTCCTGCCCAGGGAAATCACTGGGCCGTTGGTGCTGCTCGTGGGCGGCGGCCTGATCTGGCTTGGGCAGAGCCGCAGCTTCGGCACGATTCAGAAGGCACTAGCCCCGGAAAAAGACACGCTGCTGGTGGATGCTCTGGCCGCCAAGCGGCGCCTTAACCGTGGCCCGTCGATCGTGGCGATTGGCGGCGGCACCGGGCTGTCCACCCTGCTCAGCGGCCTGAAGCGCTACAGCAGCAACCTCACCGCCATCGTCACGGTGGCGGACGACGGCGGCAGCTCCGGGGTGTTGCGGCGGGAACTGGGCGTTCTGCCACCCGGCGACATCCGCAACTGCCTAGCCGCCCTGGCCACCGAGGAGCCGCTGCTCACCCGTTTATTCCAGTACCGCTTCCGTGCGGGCACAGGCTTGGAGGGGCACAGCTTCGGCAACCTCTTTCTCTCCGCTCTCACCGCGATCACCGGCAGCCTGGAATCGGCGATCACCGCCAGCAGCCGTGTGCTCGCCGTGCAGGGCACGGTGGTACCGGCCACCAGCGCAGACGTGCGTCTCTGGGCTGAGCTGGAAGACGGCCGCCGCATCGAAGGCGAATCGCAGATTGGTCATGCACCCAGCCCGATTGTGCGGCTGGGCTGCACCCCGGAGCGCCCCCCTGCCATTCCGCGCGCCCTGGAGGCCATCGCCAACGCCGATCTGATCGTGCTCGGCCCAGGCAGCCTCTATACCTCGCTCTTGCCAAACCTGCTGGTGCCCGAACTCGTTCAGGCCATCAGCCGCAGCAAGGCTCCAAGGCTCTACATCTGCAATTTGATGACCCAACCCGGTGAAACCGATGGGCTGGATGTGGAGGGACACTTGCGCGCGATCGAAGCGCAACTGGCCAGCCTTGGGGTGCAGCAACGCTTGTTCACCGCGGTGCTCGCCCAGGAAGAACTCGCTGATTCGCCGCTGGTGAACCTCTACCGCCAGCGCGGCGCCGAGCCAGTGACGTGCAATATGCGCCGGCTCCGCAACCAGGGCTACGACGTGATGCTGGCACCCATGCAAGGTGCCAGACCCTCAGCCACCTTGAGGCATGACCCCCGCAGCGTTGCGTTGGCGGTCATGCGCTTTTTTAAACGACAGAAGCAGGAGGGGGGACGGCCTTAGTAGGCGTCCTGCATCTCGTAAAAGTCGGGCTGAACGTAGTCCTTGCGCATCGGATAGCCCTTCCAGTCTTCGGGCATCAGCAAACGCTTGGGGTGGGGATGGCCTTCAAAGCGGATGCCGTACATATCGAAGGTTTCCCGCTCCTGCCAATCGGCGCCGCGGAACAGGCCGTAAAGGCTGGGGATCGTGAGGTCGCCATCGCGGGGCAGGAACACCTTGAGGCGCACCTCTTCCGGTTTCACATCAGCAGGAAGGTGCTGCGAGGCGGTGGACTGATCCGCCAAACCAGCCAACTTCACCAGGTTGTAGAAGCTCACCAACCGCCCACCGGGGCCTTCGTCGTAACCGCCCTGGCACTGCAGATAGTCGAAGCCTGACGCTTTGAGCGCTGCAGCGATCACCGGCAGGAAGGGCGCTTCCACAGCGATCACCTCAACGCCCAGGTGGTCAGGCTCAAGGAGTGCGTGCTCGAAACCCTGGCTGCTCAGCCAAGTGCTCACCGGTCCAGGCTGGGGCGCGGTGATCGCGGGTTGGTCAACGGCTGGTGCTGTGTCCTCAGGCATCGATCAAGCGGTGGTGGTAGCAGGAATGGCAGCGCCCACGGGCAACTCGGCGGCAGCGGCGAGGGCCGCTTTTTGGGTTTCAGCGCGCAGATAGCGGCCATCAACAATCGGCTCCACAGCCTTGAGCTG
>JBIIDQ010000044.1:0-9287 GCA_044238295.1 Vulcanococcus sp. | reverse complement strand
GGAATGCCCAACAAGCCCAAGCCCAGTTTGAGGGTGTCGGCCGTGAGGCGGCAAAGAGCCAGACGCGAGCGAAGCGCAGCGGGTTCAGCCTTGAGCACCGGCACCTGGTCGTAGAAGCGGTTGAACACTTGGCTGAGCTCAAACAGATAGGTGCAGAGGCGATTGGGCAAGAGTTCTTCCTCCACCTCGGCAATCACTGCATCGAACTTCAGCAGCTCACGCACGAGCGCCCACTCCTGGGGCTCGCTGAACTGCAGCAGTTCGCTGGCGCCACCGCTGCCGGCCTCCAGATCACCGCCCTTGCGGGCAATGCCTGCAATTCGCACCACCGCGTAGAGCAGATAAGGCGCGGTGTTGCCCTGCAGGGCCAGCATCCGATCAAAGCTGAACTGGTAGTTCGTGATCCGGTTCTGGCTGAGGTCGGCGTATTTCACCGCCGCCAGGCCCACGGTGGTGGCCACGTGCTGGATGAAGGCCTCATCTTCACTGCGGCCTTCCTCTTCCAGGCGGCGGCGTAGATCCGCTTCGGCGCGTTCCACCGCTTCGTCGAGCAGATCGCGCAGACGCACGGTGTCGCCAGCACGGGTCTTGAGCTTTTTGCCGTCTTCCCCCTGCACCAGGCCGAAGGGCACGTGCTCCAGCCGGCCATCCTCCGGCAGCCAGCCGGCGCGGCGGGCCACCTGAAACACACCGGCGAAGTGGTTGGCCTGGCCGGCGTCGGTCACGTAGATCACGCGGCGGGCGCCGTCACCCTCAGGGGCAGCGCCAAAGCGATAGCGGATTGCTGCGAGGTCGGTGGTGGCGTAGTTGAAGCCGCCATCGCTCTTCTGCACGATCACCGGCAGCGGTTTGCCGTCCTTGCCGCTCACCCCTTCGAGAAACACGCAACGGGCGCCGTCGTCCAGTACCAGCAGACCGGCGGCCTCGAGGTCGGCAACGACACGCTCCAGGTAGGGGTTGTAGAAGGATTCGCCGCGCTCGCTGAGGCGAATGTCGAGCCGGTCGTAGATCTTCTGAAACTCACGGCGACTTTGATCGCAGAGCAAGCCCCAGGCCTTGAGCGACACCAGATCACCCCCCTGCAGTTTCACCACCTCCTCACGGGAGGTGGACTGGAAGGCCTCGTCGTCGTCGAAGCGCTGCTTGGCCTGACGGTAGAAGGCCACCAGGTCGCCCAGATCCACCGCATCGGCCGTGTTCAGCGCTTCAGGAGCCACCTGCTTGAGGTGGGTAATCAGCATCCCGAACTGGGTCCCCCAATCACCCACATGGTTGAGCCGCAGCACCGGATGGCCGCGGAACTCCAACACCCGCGCCAGGGAGTCGCCAATGATCGTGGAGCGCAGATGCCCCACGTGCATCTCCTTCGCGATGTTGGGGCTGGAGAAATCCACCACCACCGACGCCCCCTGCTCCACATCCGGCACCCCCAGGCGCTGATCGCCAAGCCGGGTCTGCACCTCCAAGGCCAGCTGCTCAGGCCTCAGGGTGATGTTGATGAAGCCAGGGCCAGCGATCTGAGGCTCCAGGAAGAGCTCGTTAAACCCTGAATCCGCCTTGAGCTGTTCCACGATGGCCGTAGCGATCGCTCGCGGCGGCTGGCCCAGGGGCTTAGCCAAGGGCAGGGCGCCATTGGCCTGAAAGTCGCCGAACTCCGGCTTGCTGGCAGGGGCCAGCTGCGGATCAAAACCCGAGCCAGCCACCTGAGCTGCAGCTTCAGGAAAGGCACGCTGCATGGCCGAGCGCAGCTGGGCTTCGAGGGTCTCAGCGATGCGCAGCATGGACTTCAGAAACCGCTCTGGCGGCATGTCTGCCTCTGATCATCCCTCCCAGCCTTGAACTCACCCTTCGAAGCGCATGCTCAGATCCAGCCAGCTGCTGCGCGTGATCGGGGCACTGGTGGAGATCAGATCGATGCCAGTCACGGCGTAGGCACGCAACTGATCGGTCTGCACACCCGATGCCTCCAGCACCACTGGCCGAGTGGCCAGCTGGCGCAGCTGCGGCACCAGCTCCGCTAGGGCCTCCGGGCTGAACTCATCGAGCAGCACCCCATCGGCTCCAGCAATCACGGCTTCTTTGGCCTGCGCCGGTGTTTCGGCCTCCACGATCACCCGGGCTGGCCAAGGCGCAGCCGCCCTGACAGCAGCCAGGGCCTGGCTGACCCCACCCGCCCAGGCCAGGTGGTTTTCTTTGAGCATGGCGGCGTCATCGAGCCCGAGGCGGTGATTGACACCGCCACCACAGCGCACCGCGTACTTCTCCAGCACCCTCAGACCAGGGCTCGTCTTGCGGGTATCCGCGAGCCGCACGCCCGTGCCCTGGAGTTGATCCACCAAATCAGCCGTGGCCGAGGCGATGCCGCTGAGCCGCATGGCCAAATTCAAGGCCGTGCGCTCCACCGCCACCAACGCCTGGGCCTCGCCTTCAAGCTCCAGCAGCCGTTGACCGCAGCCAACCCTCTCGCCCTCCGACACCAGCAAGCGCACC
Organism: Vulcanococcus sp.; assembly: GCA_044238295.1. Taxonomy (GTDB): domain Bacteria; phylum Cyanobacteriota; class Cyanobacteriia; order PCC-6307; family Cyanobiaceae; genus Vulcanococcus. The sequence goes on along the minus strand of JBIIDQ010000044.1, from coordinate 6,797 downwards.
TGTGCCCGGGCATCAAGGCTGTGGAGAAGCGGCTCGAGCAACTCCCCACCGCAGAACACACCCTCGGCCTTACTAATCCAATGGGCCCTGGCAGGGCGACCCTGAACGGCAGGAGCCGTGAGATCGCCGCGGCCGATGTCCTCCATGAGCCACGCCTGGAGCTGGGCGCGGAGCTGGGGAGTGAGAGGCAATGACAGGCCCATCAAAGCCAATGGGTGCCGGAAAACTCCAACGCATCCGCCGTGGGCCAGGCGCCCCAGCCAAACAGAATCCGATTGAGACGATCCAGCAGAGGAGCTGAATCCTGCAGAGCCTGCTTTGCAGCCCACTCCGCTTGATTCACCTCAGTCTCCGGCAAACCCAAGCGATCCAGGAGCTGCCTGTAAGCGCCGCGCTCGGCTGGATTAATCGGGCTGTCGTCATCGGGATTACGGCTGCTGTGGGCCATCTCGAAGGCGAGCTTCACCAGCTGCAGGCGCTGATCATGGGGTCCCAACTGCGCCACAAGCTGCTCAAGATCAGCTGTGTTCTGCGCCAGCAGCGCTGCCACCGCATCGGCCGGATCGACGCCGGGCAGCAGGCGCGAGGCCAAACGGCTCAGCAGCTCCCGCTCCTCATCCGCGAAGACACCATCCACACAAGCCACCCAACACAACAACCGCAGTTGGGCTAGCTGTGCCGAACTCAGGCCTGCCAGTGGATCAGCCATCACAAACGCAAACACGTGGCCTCATTGTGTGATGGCAAGGCAACGGGTTCACTTGCCAATGCAAAAGCGCGAGAACACGCGATCAAGCACCGCTTCGCTGACTTCTTCACCGGTCATTTCCCCAAGGGCTCTGACTGCAGCCCGCAAATCAATGGTCCAAAAATCCCAGGGCAGCTGTTGCCGCGATGCCTCCAGGCTGGCACCCAAGCTCGCTGCGGCGCTCGCTGCCAGATCCTGCTGACGGCGATTGAGCGCCAGCTGCACCCCCTGGGGGTCACTGTGGCCGCAGCGGCTCAGCAACTGGTGCACCAAATCGTCCTGCCCTGCACCGGTGAGGGCACTGATCCAAACATCAGCCTGCGCTGCCCGATCGCTTGAGGGCGCCAAACAATCGGCCTTGTTGCCCACCACCACCAGGGGCACACCCTCGGGTACCAAAGCTCGCAGGGCCTGATCCTCCGCGCTCCATCCCACCGAAAGATCAAACAGCAACAGCACTGCATCGGCGGCCATCAAGGCGGTGCGACTGCGCTCAATGCCGAGCTGCTCCACCCGATCGCTGGTGGTGCGAATCCCAGCGGTATCGAGCAAGGTGATCGGCACGCCCTGCAGCACCAGTTCGCTCTCCACCAGATCCCTGGTGGTGCCAGGCAAATCGGTCACGATGGCGCGCTCGCTGCGGCTCAGCAGATTGAGCAAGCTGGATTTGCCCACATTGGGGCGACCCACGATGGCCACCTTGAGGCCTTCGCGCAGCAATTGCCCGCGCTGACCATCAGCCACAAGTTGCTCGAGCTCAACCTGCACCAGCCGCAGCTGTTCCGCCACCGCAGAACCGTCGAGGGGCGGCAAATCCTCTTCAAAATCCACCCGCGCCTCCAGCTCCGCCAACTGATCAAGCAAGCGCTCGCGCAGCGAAGTGATGCGAGCCTGCAGACCACCATCAAGGCCAGCCATCGCGAGCTGCGCGGCACGGCGGCTACGGGCTGTGACGAGTTCGCTGATCGCTTCGGCACGGGTGAGATCCAGCCGCCCATTGAGAAAAGCCCGCTGGCTGAATTCACCTGGGAGCGCACGGCGTGCACCACTGGCCAGCACCAGCTCGAGCACCCGCTGAACGCAGATCAAACCGCCGTGGCAGTGGAGCTCCACCACCGTTTCGCGGGTGAAGCTGCGCGGCGCCCGCATCAACAGCAACAACGCTTCATCAACCCGCTCGCCGCTGCCGGGATCGCACACATGGCCGTAGAGCACGCGATGGCTCTCCCAGGGCTGCACGCCTGAAGCGATGAAGAGACGCCGACCGATCGCTTCTGCCTCAGGACCCGAGAGCCGCACGATCGCCACGCTTCCCTCACCCGGGGCAATGGCCGTGGCAACTGCAGCGATGGTGTCGTCCGCCAAGGGTGCAGGCAGGGGATACCTCCAGTGTCCCCCGCGGCTCAGGACTGGGGAAAGCCTGGACAGACCATCAGATCGATGTGGCCGCCGCTGGGATAGCGCCACTCGCGGAACTCCTCGGCAAGGGCCCGGTGGTTCTGGGTCTGCTGCTCATGCTCCAAGGAGATCAAGCGTTGATGCACCAGATCGAGGGTGTCGTCGATCAGTTGAGCGGCCTGTTCGGAGGTCATAGCTACGGCAGCAGGTTGGCTCTGTCGTACGCAAACCGCCGCCGTGGAGCTGTAGTACACGCCACCGCTAAGGGTTTGTGTTGGCGGATCAGAACTCAGCCGATGCCGGTGCGGGCGATGTCGAGCACATCCGCCATCGAGCGGATCTGATCCATGGTGTCGCGGAGCTGATGGGCGCTCTGCAGCTCGACGCGCAAGTCGATGCGGGCGGGCTTACCAGGGTTGGTACGCACGCGGGCATCGCTCACGTTGATGCGGTGATCGGAGAGCCGGGTGAGGATGTCTTTAAGCACACCCACGCGATCAAGCACTTCAATGCGCAGCTGCACCGGGTAGCGCCGGCGCATGGCTTCGGCGGCATTGGGGCTCCATTGCACGGGCAGGCGCCGCTCCACGGGCACCGAGCGCAGATTGGAGCAGTCCTGCCGATGAATGGTGATGCCGTGGTTGCCAAGGGCCACGGTGCCCACGATCGCTTCGCCGGGCAGTGCACTGCAGCAGCCCCCCATGCGGTATTCCAAGCCCTCAAGCCCCAGGATTGGACTGGCCTCACCGTGGGTTGCCAGTGAGGTCGCAGCAGGGGCCGCGGAGGCCTGGGCCTCCACCTTGCGGGCCACTTCTTCGTTACTGAGCTCCGGCTCCACCTCAGCAGACGCAAGCCGCAGCTCCTCCCGCAGGCGGTTGAGAACCTGATGCAAGGTGACTCCCCCAAAACCGATCGCCGCTAGCAGGTCTTCAGTGGCCACGAGATTGCAACGCCGCGCCACCTTCGCCATGGCATCGCCATTGAGGAGGGCGTCGAACCCGTCGCGGCCAAGCTCCCGCTCAAGCATCGCGGTGCCGCGTTGGATGTTCTCCTCACGATGGCTCTTCTTGTACCACTGGCGGATGCGATTTCTGGCCGTGGGCGTGGCCACAAAATTGAGCCAGTCGAGGCTGGGATGGGCCGCTTTGGAGGTCACCACCTGCACGAAGTCGCCGTTCTGCAGCGGTGTGGTGAGGGGGCAGAGACGATCATTGATCCGCACGCCCTGGCAGTGATTACCCACTTCAGAGTGAATGCGATAGGCGAAGTCCACAGCCGTTGAGCCCTTACGCAGGCCCACAACATCGCCTTTGGGTGTGAACACAAAAACCTCCTCATCGAAGAGGTCTTCCTTGATCGAGCGCAGGAAATCGCTGCTGTCGTCGCCAACGCCATCCTTCTGCCAATCCACCAGCTGCCGCAGCCAGTTGAAGCGTTCGGCATCGGCACCGGTGGCGGCCGGGGAGCCGCCCTCCTTGTATTTCCAGTGGGCGGCGATACCGAACTCCGCCACGCGATGCATCTCCGCGGTGCGGATCTGCACCTCAATCGGGCGATGCCGACCAATCACCGCCGTGTGCAGCGATTGGTAGCCATTGGGCTTCGGCAGGCCGATGTAGTCCTTGAAGCGACCGGGGATGGGGCGGAAGGTGTCATGCACCACCGCTAGAGCCCGATAGCAGCTCTCGAGGTTGGGGCAAATGATCCGCAGGGCAGCCACGTCGTAGATCTCGTGGAATGCCTTCTGCTGGCGCTGCATCTTGTTCCAGATGCCATAGAGGTGCTTGGGCCTACCGCTCACCTCGCAGTCAGATAAACCCACCGCTGCCAGCCGATCGCGCAGCAGCTGCACGGTGACGCCGAGCCGTTCCTCGCGATCACTCCGCTTGCTTGCGACCTGCTGCTGCACATCGCGAAACGCTTCAGGCTCGAGGATCTTGAAGGCCAGATCCTCGAGTTCCCACTTGAAGCGGCCGATACCGAGGCGATTCGCGAGCGGTCCGTAGATCTCACGGGTTTCCCTGGCAATGCGCTGCTGCTTCTCAGGCTTGAGCGCCCCGAGGGTGCGCATGTTGTGCAGACGATCCGCCAGCTTCACCAACACCACCCGGATATCGCTAGCCATGGCCAGGAACATCCGGCGCAAGTTTTCAGCCTGGGCCTCGGTTTTGTTGGTGAAGTGAATGCCTCCGAGCTTGGTGACCCCCTCCACGAGCCCGCGCACCTCAGCACCGAAATGTTGCTCGATTTCTTCAGGCGTGACGTCGGTGTCCTCCACCACGTCGTGCAGAAATCCTGCGGCGATGACTCCGGCACTGGCGCCGATATCGCGAAGAAGATCCGCCACCGCTACGGGGTGACAGATGTAGGGCTCGCCGCTGGCCCGCACTTGGCCGTCATGCAGCTGGAAGGCGAAATGGAAAGCCGCCGCCAGCAAACCCTCCGCATCCGTGGGGCAACTGTCGCCCGCCCCCGGGGGCACATGCTCGATGCACCGACACAACCACTCCGGGAGGTCGATGCCGTAATCAGCCGGGCCATGAATGCTGCGTAGCCCCAGGGCCGGAGGCGCAGCCGCACTCACAGGCTCGTCGGGAGCAACTGTTGCAGCTGTGCCGGTCACCGCCTGGAGCATGACACCCTGCCGATTCACCCATCGTATGCAGGAGCTGAAACAAACCGGCCCCAGGTTGGGGTTTGCAGGCGAAGCGGCTGCCAACCTGAGCGGCAACAGCGCCGCCCCAAACCATGGCCGCACGCCAGAGCGCCGGGCCGGTGCTGAGGCTCGATCAATTACAGGTTCGCTATCCCGAGGCCAGCAACGACACCCTGGCCAGACTCACGCTGGCGTTGAACCCTGGAGAGCGACTGGCTCTAGTGGGCCCCTCAGGCTGCGGCAAGAGCACCGTGGCCAGGGCCGTGCTGCAGCTCCTGCCCCAGGGCAGCATCTGCCGTGGCGGCCTGGAGTTGTGTGGCCAAGATCCGCGGGCGCTGCGGCGCGGGGCCCTGCGGCGATTACGGGGCGAAGCGGTGGGCCTGGTGTTTCAGGACCCGATGACCCGACTCAATCCGTTGCTCACCATCGGTGAGCACCTAGCGGACACCCTCGCCCAGCACCGGCCGACCTGGGAACGCCACCAGGTGAGGCTGCGGGCGGAGATGTTGCTGGAGCGGGTGGGCATCCGCGCCGATCGCTACAGCAGCTACCCCCACGAATTCAGCGGTGGCATGCGCCAGCGGCTGGCGATCGCCCTGGCCATGGCTCTGGAGCCGGCTCTGGTGATCGCCGACGAGCCCACCACCAGCCTCGATGTGGCCGTGGCGGGGCAGGTGATGGAGGAACTCTGCCGGCTGTGCGAAGAATCGGGCAGTGCCCTGCTGCTGATCAGCCATGACCTGGCCATGGCGGGCCGTTGGTGCCAGCAGATCGGCGTGCTCGATCAAGGACGGCTGGTGGAGCAGGCACCGGCAAAGCAGCTACTCACAGCACCCCAATCCGCCTTGGCCCAACGGCTGGTAGGGGCGGCCCGCAGTCGCGAGGGCAGCCGCACACCTGAAGCCCCAGCTGCAGCACCTCTGCTGCTGGAACTCGAGGATCTGCGCTGCTGGCACCCTCTGCCAGGGCTGCCCTGGCAGCGCAACTGGTACCGGGCTGTCGACGGAGTGAGCCTGCAGTTGCGGGAAGGCGAAACCGTTGGGGTCGTGGGTGCTTCTGGTTGCGGCAAGAGCACTCTTTGCCGGGCTCTGATGGGGCTGGCACCGGTGCGGGGAGGCACGGTGCGGCTGCAGGGGCAGGATCTGCGCAGGCTGAGGGGGCAAGCCCTGCGGCGGGCGCGTCGACGCATCCAAATGGTGTTTCAAGACCCGCTGGCCTGCCTCAACCCAGTGATGACCGTGGCCGAGGCGATCGCCGATCCACTGCTGATCCATGGGCTCAGCAGCCGCGGCCAAGCGATGGAGCGGGCCCGGGAACTGCTCGCTGCGGTTGGGCTCAACCCGCCAGAGGCCTATGCCCGCCGGCTACCCCGCCAACTCTCAGGCGGGCAGCAACAGCGGGTGGCCATCGCTCGCGCGCTGATACTCGAGCCACAGGTGCTGCTCTGCGATGAGAGCGTGAGCATGCTCGACGCGGAAATTCAGGCGGAGGTGCTGCAGCTGCTGCGGGAGCTTCAGCAACGCCTCGGCCTGGGCCTGATCTTCGTGACCCACGACCTCTCGGTGGCCAGCGGCTTCTGTCAGCGCGTGATCGTGCTCGACGGTGGACAGATCGTGGAGCAGGGCCCGGGCGATCAACTGCTGGAGCATCCGCAGGCTGCGATCACGCGCCTGTTGGTGGATGCTTGTCCGCGCCTGCCTCAGCCGGCTAGCTCCCACCACTGAGGCTTCATGAAGTAGTCCTCGTCCTCGTACTCAACCAGGGCGCCGTTGGCGTGATTCACCAGGTCGCCGGAACGCAAGTCGTAACCAGCCTCACGGGCAATCGCAGCAACTTCATCAGCATCAGCCGCAGCCGCGGTGGACAGCCGTTGCTGAAGCACCGGATCCTGGCGCACAGCAGTGATGAAAGCGTGCAGCGTCTGCTCGGCCATGGATAGGGCTTCAGGAGGGAAGGTGGAACCAGTTTGATGGCGGCGGCGCAACAGGGCCAGCA
>JBIIDQ010000314.1:0-2552 GCA_044238295.1 Vulcanococcus sp. | reverse complement strand
GCCAGAGCCTCAGCCGCTGTTCCCATTGGTTGCGGCGGAGCAGGCGCTGGCGCGGGCCGCTGCGCTCACGCCCCACCAGTTGTTCCATGCGCATCAAATCGGTGGTGAGCGGCGCGGGGTTGAGGGGTGTGGGTCGTTGCTGCTGATCGTGCAGCCAGGCGCTGTAGTGCTGCAATTGGTTGAGGAGGGTCTTGCGTAGACGTTGGTCGGCTGCCTTCAGCTCCCGGTAGCTGTCGCGCGGCCAGAACAGCAACCCCACCAGGATCGCCACCACGCAGCCCACCGCCGTGTCGAGCGCTCGGTTGAACACGTAGTTCCAGTTGAGAGCCACGTGGCTCGGGATCATCAAAAACATGATGCTGGTGATCCCGGCTGTGCCCAGAGCGCTCTGCCAGCCCAGGGCCTGAAGGATCGGGATCATCAGCACCAGTGACACCAGCACCCCCATCCAGCCCGAGAGCATGGTGTGCACCAGGAAGGTGATCAGTCCGCCCATCACCGTGCCCAGGATGCGGGCGCTGGCGGCACGAATGGTCTGATCATCGTTGTCATCTACGACGATGATCGCGGCCAGCAGGGGATACCAGACAAACTCAATACGCTCCGTCCACACCGCGATGGTGGCCGTGATAAAGACTGCGACCGCGAGCTTGAGGCTGTTGCGCAGCAACTCGTTCGACACTGGCTGCGGCATGGAGCGCTGCTGTGGAGCTTATGGCCGCTCTTTGGCGAATGACCTGCTGCCGTGAATTGGATCACTTCGCTCTTCCCTGATCTCGAGGTGTTGCTGCGCCTTGGTCTGGCCGTGTTGTGTGGCTTGGCGGTGGGGGTGAACCGGGCTCAGCATTTCCGCCATCCCCAGCCCAGCCGCCTGCGCATGCACGTGCTGGTGGGATTGAGCGCCTGCCTCATGGTGCTTGCAGCGGGGCCCGATCTTGAGGCCCGCAGCCGGGTGATTCAGGGGGTGGCCACCGGCGTGGGCTTCCTGGGCGCCGGCGAAATCCTGGTGGACCGCCGTGGCAATGGTCAGGACGACCCGACTCCTCAGGTGCATGGCCTCACCAGTGCCGCCTCGATCTGGTTCACCGCGGCCCTGGGGGTGACGGTGGCCGCCGCCAGCCCCGGTTTGGCGGTGGTGGCGTTGTTGTTGGCACTCCTTGTGCTGTCGCGCTCTGGTCATCCCCATGGCTGAGAGCCTCTGGAGCCACAAACCTTGGTGGTGTCAGCCCTGGTCGATTGTGCTTTCGGGATGCCTGGCTCTGGCCGGGAGCTGGTGGCTTCTGCAGCGTTGGTGGATTACTGCGCCGGTCGCGCTGGCGGTTTTGCTGTGGTGGTGGCTGTTTCTAGTGGTGGTGCCGGCGGCCTACAAGGCTGAGCTGCAAACCACTGCCGAGCCAAGCGCTCAGAACACCGAGCCGTAACGATCGGAGCTGTTGCTGGCCGCGGCGTCGCTGGCGGCCGTGGGCCATTCGGCCTCCCAGTAACTAATGCCATCCCGCATGAACGGCCGGCCGCCCAGCCGCTCGGCATCGAGCTTGGTGCCGCCCATGGCCGTGATCAAGCCGCCGATCTCCATCGGCCCCAGGTCGGTTTTCATGTCTTTGCCGGCGGCGGCCAGCAGCGAGGGCATGCGCACCAGGTTTTCAGGCTTGGTGATCTGATCGAACAGGGCCTTGAGCAGCAGCCGCTGGCGATCGAGGCGGCCGATGTCGCCGAGCTCGTCGTGGCGGAAGCGCAGAAAGCCCTCGATGTCGCGGCCCCTCAACACCTGGGGACCAGGCTGCAGATCGATGTGTAGACCTTGGGTGTTGTCGTTGTAGTACATCCGCTTGGGCACGTTCACCTCGAGGCCGCCGAGGGCATCGCCTAGGCGCCGGATCACCGACAGGTTCACCAGGATGTGGTGCTGCACCGGCCGCCCCAGGTGCTTGGAGAGCTCCTGCTTCACCGCATCGGCGCCGCCGAAGGCGTAGAGGGCGTTGGCTTTGAGCGGGCCGAAGCGGCTGGAGTCGATGTAGGTGTCGCGGGGCACCTGGGTGAGCTTGGTCACCCCGTTGTCCACCCGCAGCGTGTACATCACATCGGTGTTGCCGCCGCCCACATCGGTGCCGAGGATCACCACCTCTTTCTCGCCCATGCCCGTCCAGCTGCTGAACGGATTCACCACCTGGTGATTGCTGCCCAGGGGCGGGCCATTAAGCAGTTGGTTGAGGGGCGCTGCCAGCAGCAGGCCTCCACCCAGCCCCAGAGCGATGGCCATCAGGATCGGGCCGCGCTCATCGCGGGGGCGCATGCCGATGCTCTTCAGGCCTGGACTCTTCATTCTCACAACTTATTTCACGCCTCTTGACCAGCCCTTCACCGTTGCATAAGCGGCGGTCAGTTTTTGGGCTGGCCGGCTGCTGGGCGTGAGCGATCAGAGGCGCAGCGCTTCATCGGCCCGCAGGCCGGCCTGCACCCGCCAGAGGTTCACGTAGGCCCCGCCGGCGGCGATCAGGCTGTCGTGGCTGCCCTCTTCCACGATCCGCCCCTGATCCATCACCACGATCTGA
>JBIIDQ010000313.1:0-2555 GCA_044238295.1 Vulcanococcus sp. | reverse complement strand
CGCTGAAGCATCCTGCGGCTCGCCCGCCGCTGCGTTGGCCTCAAGGATCCAGCGGTAATCGGCCTCGGCGGCATCCCAGCGCTGCAGGGCCTCCTCAGCGGTGCCGCGGTTGAGGTGGGGATCGGGGCTTTCAGGATCCAGCTGCATCGCCTTGGTCTGATCGCCGATGGCCGCCGCGGCATCGCCAAGCGCCAAGCGAACGTTGCCGCGGTTGCTCCAGGCGGCGGCATCCCCCGGCGCGATCTCGATCACCTGATCCCACAGGGGCAGGGCACGGGCGAAATCGCCGTCACGGCTGGCGCTGAGGGCCTGATCAAACAGCTGCGGCAACGCCGCCGACACCGCCAGCTGCAGGCTGAGCACCAGGGCGAACAGGGCGGGCATCACAACAGGTTGGGCATCACAACAGCCATCTCATGCGGCGCTGGGTTCCGGGTGCGCTTGCAGGTGGGCCAGGCCGGCCTCGGTGATCACGCGGCCGCGGGGGGTGCGCTGCAGCAAACCCTGCTGCAGCAGAAACGGCTCCACCACCGCTTCCAGGGTGGCGGGGTCTTCCCCGAGGCCGGCGGCCAGGGTGTCGAGCCCCACCGGGCCGCCGCCGAAACCGTGCTGGAGCAGGTGCAACAGGCGCCGGTCGCTGGCATCGAGGCCGCGGCCATCCACCCGGTGCAGGCTCAGGGCCTCCTGCACCAGCTCCGCGCCCACGCGGCCATGGCCGCCTACGGCCGCCACATCCCGCACCCGCCGCAGCAGACGATTGGCGATGCGGGGGGTGCCGCGGCAGCGGCGCGCCACCTCCAGGGCAGCGGCGCTGTCGAGCTCGATCTGGAGCAGGCCCGCGGCCCGCAGCACGATCGCCTGCAGATCCTCCAGGCCGTAAAACTCCAGGCGCTGAATCAGGCCGAATCGATCCCGCAGCGGTGAACTGAGCGATCCGGCGCGGGTGGTGGCGCCCACCAGGGTGAAGGGTGCGATCGGGAGGCTGCGGGTGCGGGCTGTGGTGCCCTTGCCCACGGTGAGATCGAGGCGGAAATCCTCCATCGCTGGATACAGGATCTCTTCGGCGACGCGGTTGAGCCGGTGAATCTCATCGATGAACAGCAGCTCCCGCGGCTCCAGGTTCACCAGCAGCCCCACGATGTCGCGCGGGCGCTCCAGCGCCGGCGCGCTGGTGATGCGGCAGCGCACCCCCAGCTCTTCCGCCAGCACCAGGGCCATGGTGGTTTTGCCCAGGCCGGGCGGGCCGTAGAGCAACACGTGATCGAGGGCTTCCTCGCGGCTGCGGGTGGCCTCGATGGCAATGCCCAACACCTGCTTGAGCTCGCTCTGGCCGATGTAGTCGGCCAGCCGGCGCGGCCGCAGCGAGTCTTCCCGTTGGATCGGAGCATCGGCGGTGTCGAGGCCGTCCTGGGCCGCCGGGTCCACCAGACGCCGGCGCGGCTCCCGCGGCGCAGCAGCACCGGCCGCAGCCGATCCGGAGGACACAATCGCCATCGCCCGAGGGTACCGGCGCTGGCGGCTGGCCGGGAGATCCCTAGGGTCGGGTGACCAGTGGAGCGGGAGCAACGGCAGCGCTATGGCGAAGGGCGGTGGCAAGAAGAGCGCCAAGGCCCTGCGGGATGCCGCCAACAAGCTGCTGGCGGACAACCGCTTCGCGCGCCATCAATACGAGATCCTCGAAACCCTTGAGTGCGGGATCGAGCTGCTCGGCACGGAGGTGAAATCGATCCGGGCCGGCCAGGTGAACCTGCGCGATGGCTTCTGCCTGATCCGCAACGGCCAGCTGCAGCTCCACAACGTGCACATCTCCCCCCACAGCCACGCCGGCGCCTACTTCAACCACGACCCGCTGCGCATGCGCCCCCTGTTGGCCCACCGCCGCGAGATCGACAAGCTGCGGGTGGCCCTCGATCAGAAGGGCCTCACCCTGATCCCGCTCAACCTGCACCTCAAGGGCTCCTGGATCAAGGCCACCATCGGCCTGGGCAAGGGCCGCAAACTCCACGACAAGCGCCAGGAAGAGCGCCGCAAGCAAGACATCAAAGACGCCAAGGCCGCAATCGCCCGCTACTGAGGCGCAGCTGGATCCTGTGGCGAGGCCTCCAGAGCAGCCGAGGGAGCCATGGGTGCGGCCGGCACTGGTTTCGGCGGCGGGTTGAGCCGTGGCGGGTTGAGCAGTGGCGGGTCCGCCCGCAGCGACAGGGTGATCAGGGCCGAGGCGAGGCCTTCGTTGGTGATCAGCAACTGCACAGGCGAGCGCTGCACGGAGCCCACGGTGACCACCCGCAACGGTCCTCGGGATTCCAAGACCGCTCCATCGGATCCGAACACGCTCATCTGCATCAGGGGCGAGCCATTCACCCCCAGCACTAAACGACTGTTCGCTGGCAAACGAATCGGGAACAGACGCGCGCCGGCGGCCGGCACCGACGCCGAGACCACCTTGGTTTCTCCCAGCTGCGTTTGGATCGCTTCGATCCGCACATTGGCCAGGGCCTGCTCGGCGGCGGCATACCAGAGCTGGCGGAAGGGTTCCGGCGGGATCTCGCCGCCCG
>JBIIDQ010000312.1:0-2557 GCA_044238295.1 Vulcanococcus sp. | reverse complement strand
TGATCGGCGGATCTCCAGCAGCCCTGGCCGCCGAAAACGTTGTGTTCGTGACGGGTGCTTTCCGGCGATCGATCGCCGTTTCCGATCTCGTCTACTTGGCTGAAACGGGCCAGGCCAGGGGACTGATGGCGGATGTGCTCACGATCGCCAAACAGAAACCAGAGGAGGTGAGCAAGCTGCTCAAAGCCGAACTCTCCCTGCCGCTCCTGCTCACGAGCCGCCTTCTGAGCACCCGTGTAGGTGAGGCTGTTCTGGCACGGGTGGCGCAGATCATCTATCCGCTCTATGCCAAGCGCGTTGGGATCCCGGCCTTGCGGGCCGGTGTGATCAACGCCCTAGCCGCAACCGACGGCAAGCTAAGCGCGATCAGCTTCCTCAAGGCTTACCCAGTGGATGAGATGGAAGTGAGCATCCCGGCTCTACTAGCGCTGCTCCAAAAGGCAAAATCCGTGAGCCAGCTGGTGCAGTTCTTCATGGAGTCTCCCCTGGATGGTCTGCGGGGCAACACGGGCGCTGAAACGAAACCGGCCCCGTAGATTCGACTCCAGACCGCGCTCCAGCTGCCCGTGCCCCTGCTGCCCTTCAGACGCCGCCCGGCCATGCAGGACTGGCCCGGCCTGATCGAGGGCTACCGCAAATGGTTACCGGTCAGTGCCAAAACACCGGTGATCAGCCTGCGCGAGGGTGCCACACCCCTGATCCCAGCCCCGGTGATTGCCGAGCGCATCGGCAAGGGCGTGAAGGTGTTTCTGAAATACGACGGCCTGAACCCCACCGGCTCCTTCAAGGACCGGGGCATGACCATGGCCATCTCAAAGGCCAAGGAAGCGGGCTCCGAGGCCGTGATCTGTGCCAGCACCGGCAATACGTCAGCGGCGGCCGCGGCCTATGCCCGTCGCGGCGGAATGCGCGCGTTTGTGCTGATCCCCGATGGCTACGTCGCCCAGGGAAAGCTGGCCCAAGCTCTGCTGTATGGCGCTGAGGTGCTCGCGGTGAAGGGCAACTTCGACCGGGCTCTGGCGATTGTGCAGGAGGTGGCGAACCAATACCCGATCACTCTGGTGAACTCGGTGAACCCCTACCGCCTGCAGGGCCAGAAAACGGCGGCCTTTGAGGTGGTGGATGCCCTGGGCGAGGCCCCTGACTGGCTGTGCATCCCCGTGGGCAACGCCGGCAACATCAGCGCCTACTGGATGGGCTTCAACGAATACAAGGCCGCGGGCCACAGCCGCAAACTGCCCCGGATGATGGGGTTCCAAGCGGCAGGTTCAGCCCCATTGGTGTTGGGCCACACCGTGGAGCAACCCGACACCATCGCCACCGCGATCCGCATCGGCAACCCGGTGAACAAAGAGCGCGCGCTCAAAGCCCGCACCGAGAGCAACGGTGGCTTCATGGCCGTAACCGACGCCGAGATCATCGAGGCCTACAAGCTGCTCGGCGCCGGTGAAGGCGTGTTCTGCGAGCCAGCCAGTGCCGCATCGGTGGCAGGCCTGATCAAGCGCCGCGACGAGGTGCCTGCCGGAGCCACGGTGGTGTGTGTCCTCACCGGCAACGGCTTAAAAGACCCCACCACGGCAATCGAGCACAACGATTCCAAGTTCCACACAGGCCTGGAACCAGACACCAGCACCGTGGCTCGAGTGATGGGCTTCTGATCCCAACGCCCAGTACACGTTGAACTGACCAGGGCTAGTGCCCACAAAAGCCCCGCCGAGGACGACCGGCGGGGCTTTTTGCTGCAAGACAACCACCAAAGCGTCTGTTCACAGCCTGAGGAAAAGCCGTGGCGCTCACCAGGGAAAAATCAACACCAAACCACGCCGGATCAAGGTCAGTTTTTCCACAGAGGTGGGAATCAGAGGAAAAGCCGATTTTCCTAAAACTCTCAATCCCCCAGTCACCAGGCCTGTGGAAACGAGAGTCGTTGCGGTGGATAGGGTTTGAGTGGTTTTAACCGCTTTCCCCACTGCCTACGACTACTGGATTGGATTTTTGTTTTTAAAACTCTTGATCCCTTAGAGAGAACAGTGGGGAGAAGCGTGGAAACCGTTCGATCCACCTGTTGCGCTTCCCGTTGGGTTGTGGAAGCGTGGGAGCCGCTTTGCCGACACCATGAAGCTGGTCTGCTCCCAGGCCGAACTCAATGCCAGCCTTCAGCTGGTGAGCCGGGCTGTGGCGGGTCGGCCAACCCATCCGGTGCTGGCCAACGTGTTGCTCACCGCTGATGCCGGAACAGGTCGCCTCAGCCTGACGGGATTCGACTTGAGCCTGGGCATCCAAACCAGCCTGAGCGCCTCGGTTCAGACCAGCGGTGCCATCACCCTGCCGGCGCGTCTCTTCGGTGAGATCGTGGCCCGCATGCCGTCAGACAGCCCGATCAGCCTGAGCTGTGAGGAGGGTGGTGAGCAGGTGGAACTCACCAGCGCGTCCGGCAGCTATCAGATGCGTGGGATGCCAGCGGAAGACTTCCCCGAGCTGCCCCTGGCTCAAGCTGCCACACCAATCAAGCTTGACCCTGAGGTGCTGGTGAAGGGCCTGCGGGCCACCCTGTTTG
>JBIIDQ010000311.1:0-2559 GCA_044238295.1 Vulcanococcus sp. | reverse complement strand
GGGGTTGCCGTAGGCGCCGCGGTTCAGCTGCGCCACCACGAACACATCGAGTTCACAGCGGCCGGCCAGGGCCTTGATGGCGGTTGCACGGGCAGCCAATTCAGCGGTGGTGTTGCTCCCATACCCAGCGGTGGGCCCCATGGCGTGGAAGTGATCGAGCACCACAGCTGCCAATTCGGGGTGGGCGCTCTTGCAGTCCTCCACCAGCGCGGCGAGTTCCTCCACCGTGGCGGCGAATTGCGATTGGTAGAACACATGCCCCATGCGCTGACCATTGGGGGCAAGGCCATCGGCGAACTGGCCGGCGAGCTGCTTGAGGTGCTCGAGATCACGACCCTCGATCACATCCCCCCGGCCCTCCAGTTCATTGGCCGAGTAGCGGGAGCTAAAAACCCCGCTGGCTTTGCGGCAGTAGTTGGCAAACAGGCGAGCGCCGATCGCGCGGCGGCTCAGTTCACAGGACAGAACCAAGACAGACGCGCCGTTGTAGGCGAGCCCCATCGCAGCGGCGATGCCCACGGTGGTTTTGCCCACACCCGATCGTGCGGCCAACACCCAGGTGCTGTCGCCAGTCCCCGGGAGCACGCCGCCGCGCATGTCGATGTCCAGCGAGGGGATGCCGGTGGAGATGGGCTTGGGGCGCCTGTCCGCAGGCAACGAGGCCAGAGCCACACACTCGCGGGTGGAATCAGCCACCGCGCAAATCTCCCTGCTCTGGCGATAACGCCCCGCGGTGATTGAGGTGGCGTCATTGAGGAGCTGGCGGCAGCTCTCCAGCTCCCCATCGATGCTGCAGTCGATCTGCTCCCGTGCCAGAAGCTTGCGCACGCCTGAATAGAACAGCGCCCTGGCCTTGGCGCTCTGGAACAGCCGGCAGGCAATCCTGAAATCCAGCTCGGGGTGAATCAGGCCGTCATCACCCCAAGCGATCACCTCCGAAAGCGCCTCCTCCATCTGAAGGAGCGAGCCGCGGAAGCGGCCCTCGAGGGCGCGTTGGCGCAGGTCCTCACGGATGGCGTTGGCATTGAGCACGTCGATGTCGCGCCGGCCGCGGAACAGCTCATCGATCTCCAGTGCCAGGGCGCGCAGACCGGGTTGGGTCCAGATCGAGCCCGGGACCACCTCGTCGAAACGCAGCCCAATGGCGCGGCGGAAGAGGCCCCAGCGCTCGCGTTGATCGTCCGTTCCAACCAGGACAGCGGCAAGGAGATTCTTTTCTTGCTCCGCCAGGGAGTGATCAGCCGGCACTTCCGGGACCTCGGCCGCCATCAAGCCAGCGGCGGTCTCAATAAAGATCCCCTCATCGATCATCTTTTGGAGCAGCGCCGGGTCAAAGGCGCCAGGGATGGTGCTCTTGAGCTCCTCGTTACCGGGGTCAGTGTTGCCGGCACCGGAGTTGGCGTTGGCGTTGGGGTTAGCGGTCATGGCCTGAACAGCGATGGGACGTGTGGGCCCTGGATTCAGCGCCTGGCCTCCTGCGCGAACTGCGTGGCGGCATGGCCGGGCTCACCGAGTCCGGCGGCTTCCAGGAGTTCCGCCAGCCGTTGCTTCTCAGAGGCGGGGAGGTCAAAGGCCTCCATCCCCTGACAACGCCAGGCGTGATCTCCCCAGACCAGGAGCTTGAGAGCGCGAGCGAAGTCCGGGTGGTGGATGGCGGCCAGGTGGCCGCTGCCCACCTCTGGAGTGTTCCCACCGATGCCGCTCGAGAGCCGTTGGGTGTATGGACCAGATGAACCAGCCGTCTGGCCCTGGCTGCCCCAGCAGAAGACATGCCAGAACTCCACCCCCAGGCCCGCCGCTTTGCGATCAGCGCTCAGCAACGCCATGGCGCAATCCGAACCGCTGCGGCCCTGCGGGTAGGTGAGACGCCAGAACTCAGGCACGCGCCGCAACGCCCCGATCAACACAGTCCAGAAGGCCTCGGCGCCGCCGGCGTGGCGGATCGCCTTATGCAGCCGGCTGGCCAGGGCCGATCCAGTGGGGTTGTACGCCGGCCAGGTCTGGGGCTTGTGCTGGTTGTAGGTGGCAACGAACTGGGCAATCAACGGGCTTTGCGGCGGGACGCTCTCGGGCGCAGCTGAGGGTTCCGACGCCATCCGTCGGGGTTGAAGAGCGGCGCTGGCTTGCTCCGTTAGCCGCGCGTTGTCTTGCTTGCTTTCGACGGGTTGTGGCTCCGGAGTGCATGCCTCAGGGGCCGCAACATCGGCGCTTTGATCACCTCGGTTCTCAGCCACCTGAGGCTCATGCAGGCGGATGCAGAGCCCTTTGGTGCTGCTCGTGTAGCTCAACCAGCCGATGGCTGCGAGATCCTGCAAGTCGGCCCTGAGTTCGCGGGTTTGCAGATGCCAGGCATTGGCCAGATCACGGCAACTCAGCCAGACGGGTTGCCCGCCTCTGGCCCTGCATTGCAGGTGGCCGTAGAGCGTCGCCACGCGCAATCCACGGCTGGCACGACCTGAGCCCATGCGTGATCCATCCAGCTGTTGCAGGGCTTGATGGGTCAGCTCAATGGCCTCGGTGCTGACGGCGTAAAAGCGCATGGGCGATGCAGGAGCGCCT
>JBIIDQ010000310.1:0-2564 GCA_044238295.1 Vulcanococcus sp. | reverse complement strand
CTTCCCTGGCTGGGATGTCTGCCGGTGGAGGAGGCGAGTGCTTCAACGGATCCAGTTCAGGCCCGCGAGGCGTTGCGCCTGAATCTGTTGGCCCGTTGGCAGCTCAGTTCGGCCAGGGGCGCTGGGCTTGGGCATCCAGTTGCCTGAGCGGGCTTCCTGCCTTCAGCGGCGGGCGGAGCGGCAGGGTGCGGAACTCCACCCGCTCGCCCGGCCGCAGCGCAACGGCGAGAAGGCTCAGTGCTTCGTTCTGAGTGAGATTGGTCTCGACCTGTTGCTGAAGCTGATTGAGCAGGGCCGGCAGTTGCTGCAGCTGCTGACGCTGACCCATCTGTTTGAGCACGCTCTCGAGAGCCATCTGCTGGCGGTCACGGCGCCGTTCTTCGCCGTTGGCTTCATCCCGGAAGCGCAGCAGCTGTTCCACCTGCTGACCATCCAGTACTTGCAGACCTCCCTCCAGCTGGATTCGGTAGTTCTGGGTTTTGTCCTCATACCGCATGCTGCGGTCTGGGGAGAGTTCCACCCTGCCGAGCCCATCCACCAGATCGCGCAGGGCGGCTCGGGGGAGCACCACATAGCGATCGGGCTGGCCCTGGGGTAGGCCGACCAGCTGAGCGGCGGCACCAGCGACGAGGGCCGGACCGCCGCGTTTGTAAAGGCTGCCGAGGGCTACCGCTTGCTGGTCGCCCGGCAGTTTCACGGCCGTTTCCACTGGCAGGCTCAGCACCTGCAGAGACCCTTCGGGATTCACCTGCACCAGCAACAGGGCATCGCTGTTGGCTGGGCCAGGCCGATCTGCATCGGAGCCGATCAGCAGCACGCTGATCGGTCGGTTGGGTTGTTCCGCTAGGTCGGCTGCACTCGGCGGTCCCTGATCGCGCACAGCCCGATCACTTTCCGGCCAGATCACGCCGAGCAACGCCAGGCTGGTGGCCAGGCCCAAGCCTGCGGCCAGCAGGCGAAGAGCGGCCCGTTCGCGGGTGCGGCGCTGCGGGCGTGGCTGGGCGGGAGCCAAGGCGGGAGGGCCATCAACAATCGCTCCACTTTGACCGAGCTGCGCACGTTTGCTGCCCTGCCGCGCAGCACGCTCGATAGGTTGTGACGCCTGACCCCATGCCGGCTCGGCTCCGTTGACTTCCGCCGCTTCCTCCTCCGGCGCTGTTGCGCCCCATGAGCGCGCTAGGCCCCTGGCCAAGGGGAGCACCTACCCCGCGAAGGATCTCTGCAGCCAGTGCGGCCTCTGCGACAGCCGCTGGGTCGCCTACGTGAAGGACAGCTGCGCCTTCCTCCATCAGCGTTTCGACGCGATGGAAGCTGCGGCCCATGGCCGCAGCCGCGATCTCGACAACGAAGACGAGCTCTATTTCGGCGTGCAGCAGCGGATGCTCACCGCCCGACTGCAACAGCCGATCGCTGGCGCCCAATGGACTGGCATCGTGAGCCGCATCGGTGTGCGCGCCCTGGAAACCGGACTGGTGGATGCAGTGCTGTGCGTGGGCCAGAGCGACGAGGATCGCTTTACCCCGGTGCCGCGGCTGGCCCGCACCCCTGAAGAGGTGCTCAGCGCCCGGGTCAATAAGCCCACCCTTTCTCCCAACTTGGAGGTGCTGGAGCAATTGCCGGGCAGTGGCATCAAGCGGTTGCTGGCGATCGGTGTGGGCTGCCAGATCCAGGCGCTGCGGGCCGTCCAGCCCACCCTGCCGCTCGATGAGCTGTTCGTGTTGGGCCTGCCGTGCGTCGACAACGTCTCGCGCCAAGGCCTGCAGACCTTCCTCGAGAGCACGGTGAGCTCACCGGACACGGTGGTGCACTACGAGTTCATGCAGGACTTCCGCATTCACTTCCGCCACAGCGATGGGCGGGAGGAAACGGTGCCGTTCTTCGGGCTCGATACTCCAAAGCTCAAGGATGTGTTCGCCCCCAGCTGCCTGAGCTGCTTCGACTACACCAATGCTGGAGCTGATCTGGTGGTGGGCTACATGGGCGCCAGCTTTGGCCGCCAGTGGCTGACGGTGCGCAACCCCAAAGGCCAGCAGCTGCTGGATTTGGTGGAGTCGGAACTGGATGTTGCACCCGTGAGCAGCAGCGGCCAGCGCCAGGCCTCGGTGCAGCAGGGCATCCAGGCCTATGACAAGGCCGTGAAGTTGCCGATTTGGGTGGCCAATCTGATCGGTTTCTTCGTGGAGCGCTTCGGTCCGAAGGGGCTGGAATACGGCCGCTTCTCGATCGATTCCCACTTCACCCGCAATGCGGTGTGGCTGCGCCGGAATCATCCTGACAAGGTGGAAGAGCACATCCCGGCCTTTGCACGCCGGATCATCAGCCGTTATCGGCTCCCGGATTGATGCGAAGGGCCGGCGTCCTGCTCCATCCCACCGCTTTACCCGGCACGCCGGCCTGCGGCAGCTTTGGTGCAGCGGCCCACAGCTGGCTTGATCTCCTGGCCGATCACGGCATCAAGGCCTGGCAACTGCTGCCCTTGGCGCCGCCCGATTCGCTCGGTTCGCCCTACAGCTCCCCGAGCAGCTTCGCGCTGAACGCCTGGCTGCTGGATGCGGACCAACTGG
>JBIIDQ010000308.1:0-2565 GCA_044238295.1 Vulcanococcus sp. | reverse complement strand
CAGGGCTTCTCGCTCAACCGGAGAACGGCGTCAGGCGCCGTAGAAGAAGGCGATCTCCTGTCCTTCAGACCCTCCCAACCTGCGGCCTTGAGGCGCGCATCGAGGGTTTGCTGGTCGAAATGCTTCGAGCCGGTCTTCACGATGCGGTTGCGCATCGATTTCTTCACGCCGCTGCGGGCGCGCTGGCTTTCCAGATCCATCACCTCCTTGTAGAGGCTGATCATCTCCGCAGGGATCGGGGTGCCATCGAGGTCGAGGCCTGCAGCGATGGCGTCATCAACGCCGCCGGGTCCGGCAATAGCCATGCAGGGGAAGGGTTCAGGGCCTGCCGACCCTAGATCCGGCCCCCTGCAGACCGGTTCTCAGGCCGAGAAGTAACGGGCCTGACTGTGCAGAGCCACGAGGGCCGTGGTGCTCTGCTCGGGCTCGAGCTGATCGCTCTCATCCATCGAGAGGCCGATGCGATCGGTGTGCAGCCAGGCGAGTTGCTGGCGGGAATCGGCCACGTTGGGGCAGGCGGGGTAGCCGAAGGAGTAGCGGCTGCCGCGGTAGCGCTGGGCGAGCACATCGCGCAGCGGCATCTCAGCGGGGTCGGCGAAGCCCAGCTCGCCGCGGATGCGGGCATGCACCCACTCGGCCAGGGCCTCCGCCATCTGCACCCCGAGGCCGTGGAAATAGAGGTAGTCGCTGTACTGGTCGCCCTTGAACAGCTCCTGGGCAAAGGCCGTGGCTTTTTCGCCCATGGTGACGGCCTGCATCGGCAGCACATCGGTGGGCTGGCCATCGGCGAGGTCTTGGTAGAAGTCGGCGATGCAGTAGCGGTTGCCGGAGCGTTGGCGCGGCAGGGCGAAGCGGCCGAGCTCACGGCTGAGCTCTTCCGGATCGAAAACCACCACGCTGTTGCCCTCGCGGCCGCAGGGGAAGTAGCCGTAGGCCACCCGCGGCGTGAGCAGCTGCTCCTCCAGGCAACGCGTCATCCAGTGCTGCAGCACCGGCTCGGCCTTCTCGGCGAGCATCGCTTCGTAATCCTCGCGGGATTGGCCCTGGGCCTTGCGCAGCTGCCACTGGCCGGCAAACAGCGCATTGCGATCGAGGTAGGCGAACACCTGCTCGAGCGGGATCTCGGCTTCTGTGAGCACCTGGCTGCCCCAGAAGGGAGGCGTCAGCGCCGGTTCAGCGGGCACCGCCTCGGAACGGTGATCGTTGGGATCGGCGGGTGTTGCGGCGGCGGCAGATTCGCTGGCAGCAGCGGCCTCGGGAGCCGTCACGGCGTCAGCACCGGCCGGTTCACCCCCAGCCTGGGCCTCCAGGGCCGTCTCGAGCCCCAGGCCCTCAGGCGCACCGGCGAGGAAGCCACGCCCGTTGTCCCACTGATCGGTGTCACGGGCCGCCACGTAGGCGTCCATGAAGCGCAGGTCGGCGAAGGCATCGCGGCCGTAGATCACCTGACCGCGATACACCTCACGGCAGTCTTTGTTCACGAAGCGGGGTGTAAGCGCCGCGCCGCCGAGGATCACGGGAACGTCGATGCCCGCCTCGTTGAAGGCCGAGAGGTTGTCCTTCATGAAGGCTGTCGACTTCACCAGCAGGCCGCTCATGGCGATGCAATCGGCCTGGTGCTTGTGCTGGGCCTCGATGATCGCCTCCACCGGCTGCTTGATGCCGAGGTTGATCACCTCGTAGCCGTTGTTGGTGAGGATGATGTCGACCAGGTTTTTGCCGATGTCGTGCACATCGCCCTTCACGGTGGCGATCAGGAACTTGGCCTTGGCGGAACTCTCGCCTTCCACCTTGTCCATCAGTGGCTCGA
Source organism: Vulcanococcus sp. (assembly GCA_044238295.1). Lineage (GTDB taxonomy): Bacteria > Cyanobacteriota > Cyanobacteriia > PCC-6307 > Cyanobiaceae > Vulcanococcus. Next base: position 755 of record JBIIDQ010000308.1, on the reverse strand, counting down.
GGAAGGCCACGGCCGATTTCATCGTTTCGGCGCTCTGCAGCACGAAGGGCAGCTGCATCTGGCCGGAACCGAACAGTTCACCCACCACCTTCATGCCATCGAGCAGGAAGGTGTTGATGATCTGCAGGGGCTGGTAGTTGGCGAGGGCGATCTTGAGCGCGTCTTCCAGACCGATGCGCTCGCCATCGATGATGTGCTGCTTGAGCCGCTCCTCAATCGGTAGGTCACTGAGCTGCGGACCTGAGGCGCGTGCTTCCTTGGCGCTCACCCCTTCGAACAGCTTGGTGAGTTCGGTGAGCGGGTCGTAGATGCAGACGCCGTTGTCGAAACGGCGGTTGTCGTTGATCAGATCACGGCACACCTGCTGGTGCTCCTCGCTGATCTTCATCAGCGGCAGGATCTTGGCCGGGCTCACGATCGCCGCATCCATGCCCGCCTCGCAGCAGTCGTGCAGGAACACGGAATTGAGCACGATCCGCGCCGCCGGCGATAGACCAAAGCTCACGTTGCTCACTCCGAGCACCACGTGCACGCCAGGCAGGTTTTGGCGGATCAGCCGGATCGCGTCCACCGTTGCCAGGCCGTTCTCACGGTCTTCCTCGATGCCGGTGGAGATGGGCAGCGCGAGTGGGTCGTAGAAGATCTCATGGGCGGGGATGCCGAATTCGAGGGCATCGCGGTAGGCGCGCTGGGCGATCGCGAACTTGCGCTCCGCCGTGCGGGCCATGCCCTCCTCATCGATGGTGCCCACCACC
>JBIIDQ010000309.1:0-2565 GCA_044238295.1 Vulcanococcus sp. | reverse complement strand
AAAGCTGGCAGCTGGAATGGAAATGGGATGGCATCCGCGGTCAGCTCATTCACCGAGCCGCTGGCTGCAGCCTTTGGAGCCGCGGCGAAGAACTGATCAATGAGGCCTTCCCCGAACTCATCGCCCTCGCGGAGGAATTACCCCAGGGAACGGCGCTGGATGGGGAGGTGATTGTTTGGCACGGCGATGCCGAGACACCGGAATCCTTTGCCAGCCTGCAGCGGCGGCTGGGGCGCAAAGCTCCAAGCCGCAGCCTGCAGCGCGACTGCCCAGCGGCGTTTGTGGCGTATGACCTGCTCGAGCATCAGGGCACAGATCTCCGTCAGCTCCCCTTGCAGCAGCGGCGGGTCCTGTTGGAGCGGCTCCATCAGAGCTGGATGCAACAACCAGAAACCGCCACCTCAGGGCGACTTCGCCTCTCGGCGACGCAGAGCCTCCAAAGCTGGAGTGAGCTCAATGAGCGGCGCGACCAGGCACGGACGCAGCGGGCCGAAGGGCTGATGCTCAAAGCCCTCGACTCGCCCTATCTGGTGGGTCGCAAACGCGGCCACTGGTGGAAGCACAAACTCGAGCCGCTCCGATTGGATGCCGTGCTGCTCTACGCCCAGGCAGGCAGCGGCAAGCGCGCCAACCTCTACACCGACTACAGCTTTGGCCTCTGGAACGGCGAGGGCGAGTTGGTGACGTTCGCGAAGGCCTACTCCGGACTCGACGATGGCGAAATCCGCCAGCTAGATCGCTGGATCCGCGCCCACACCACCGAGCGTTTCGGCCCGGTGCGTGCCGTGGAGCCTCTGCAGGTGTTCGAGTTGGCCTTTGAAGGTATCCAAGCCTCGAAACGCCACAAGTGCGGCTTTGCGGTGCGCTTTCCGCGAATCAGCCGCTGGCGCACCGATAAACCGGCCAGCGAAGCCGACAGCCTCGCCAGCGCCCGGGCACTGATGGAGCAGCTGGCATGAGCGATCCACTGGCACCAATCGAGGCCTGGTTCGCCCAGCAGGGCTGGAGCCCGATGGCCTTCCAGCGCCAGTGCTGGCAGGCCTTTCTGGCAGGCAAAAGCGGGCTGCTTCAGGTGCCCACCGGCTCCGGCAAGACCTACGCCGCCGTGATGGGTCCGATCGCCGACATGCTGGAGAAGCGCAGCAGTGATCCGAAGGTGCCCGGCCTGCGGCTGTTGGTGATCACACCGCTGCGCGCCCTCAGCCGCGATCTTGCCCTGGCGATCGAACAACCGATCAGCGCCATGGGATGGCCGCTGCGGGTGGCGATTCGCAATGGCGATACCGCCACCTATGAGCGCAGCAAGCAGCTGCGCACCCCGCCCGACATCCTGATCACCACCCCCGAATCCCTGAGCGTGCTGTTGGCCAACGCCAAAGCACCGGAGCTGTTCGGCGCGTTGCAAGCGGTGGTGCTCGATGAATGGCACGAGCTGATGGGTAGCAAGCGCGGCACCCAAACAGAGCTGTGTCTGAGCTGGCTGCGGCGGGTGCGACCCGAGCTGCGCACCTGGGCGATCAGCGCCACCATCGGCAACCTGGAGGAAGCTGCGCGGGCTGCCCTCGGGGTGGGTGCAGAGACGCCTTGCATCATCACCTCTGAAATCCAGCGGGCCACCACGATTCGCAGCCTGCTGCCCGAAAGCATCGATGGCTTCCCCTGGGGCGGCCACTTAGGCCTACGCATGTATGAGGAGCTGGTAGCCGGGCTAGATCCAGCGGTGAGCACGCTGCTGTTCACCAACACCCGCAATCAGGCCGAACGCTGGCACCAGTGCCTGCGCTTTGCCTGCCCGGAGATGGAGGACGCGCTAGCGCTCCACCACAGCGCCATCGACCGTGCCGAACGCGAAGCGATCGAAGCGCGGGTGAAGGCCGGCGAATTGCGCTGGGTGGTATGCACCAGCTCCCTGGATTTAGGGGTCGACTTCCAGCCCGTGGAGCGGGTGGTGCAGATCGGAAGTGCCAAAAATCTGGCGCGGCTGCTGCAGCGTGCTGGCCGCAGTGCCCACTGCCCCGGTGGCACCTCGCAGGTGTTGTTCATGCCCACCAATGCCCTGGAGCTGCTGGAGGTGAGCGCCATGCGGCGCGGGCTGGAGAACGGGTTGGTGGAACACCGCCGGCCGCCGCAGCTTCCGCTCGATGTGCTGCTGCAACACCTCACCAGCCTCGCCTGCGGGCCGGGCCTTCATCCTGAGCAGGAGCTGGGTTCAGTGCGCAGCTGCTGGAGTTTTCGCCAACTCAGTGATGCGCAGTGGCAGTGGTGCCTCACTTTTCTCGAGCATGGCGGCGAGTGCCTCGGGGCCTATCCCCGCTACCACAAGCTGGTGCGCGACGGCGCTGCCTACAGGGTTGTCGACAAAACAATCGCGCGGCTGCATCGCTTCAACATCGGCACGATCACGGCCGATCGATCGGTCACCGTGCGGTTTGTACGCGGCGCCGTGATCGGCCATGTGGAAGAGGCCTTCATCGGCAGGCTCAAGCCCGGTGATGTGTTTTTCTTCGCCGGCCGGCAGTTGGAGTTCGTGCGGCTGCGCGAGATGACAGCCCAGGTGAAAGCCAC
>JBIIDQ010000307.1:0-2566 GCA_044238295.1 Vulcanococcus sp. | reverse complement strand
GGGCATTCCTGCCTGCACCGTCACGGTGAAATCGCCGGCGCAGTGTTCAACGAGCCGGTTCAGACGGCTAGTGCTGATCAGGCGTGCCTCGCTCTCGCCGCTGCCGGGCTGGACCGGTGCGCCCCAGTGCAACCGGCTGCCGCTGCCGGTGGGTAGCCATGGCAAGGCCTGCCGATGCAACTGCTGCACCAGCTCCTGCAGCTCGCTGGGCTCAGGGCAGATCACGGCACGATGGTGCCATGGCAGAGCGGCGCAAGGTCATCGTTCTTGATGACGACCCCACCGGGTCGCAGACGGTGCACAGCGCCCCCTTGCTGTTGCGCTGGGATCCAGAGAGCCTGCGGCGGGGGTTGCGCCACCCCTCGCCGCTGCTGTTTGTGTTGGCCAACACCCGCGCCCTGGAGCCCGAGGCGGCGCGGGAGCGGGTGCGTGACATCTGCCGGGGGCTGCGGCTGGTGCTTGCGGAGCTCGAGGCGGCCGGTGAGCTGGAGCGTTGGCTGGTGGTGAGCCGCGGTGATTCCACCCTGCGCGGTCATTTCCCGTTGGAGGTGGAGGCGATCCAGGCTGAACTCGGGCCCTTCGATGCCACCTTGCTCGCCCCGGCCTTTCTGCCCGGAGGGCGCACCACCCGAGGCGGCGTGCACTACCTGCATGGCCAGCCCGTGCACACCACCGACTTCGCCCGCGATCGGCTGTTTGGCTTCAGCAGCAGCTTTCTGCCTGAGTGGGTGGCGGAGAAAACCCGCAACGCGATCCCCGCGGCTTCAGTGGAGCGGCTGGATCTGGCCGAGCTCGAGGGCTCCGCTGCAGCCCTTCAGGCTCGCGTGGCCAGCTTCAGTGCACAACGCCTGGTGGCGGTGGACGCGGAGCGGCCTGAGCAGTTGGCGGCGCTCGGGCAAGCGGTGTGGAGCAGTCAGCAGCGTCTGCTGTTTCAATCCGCCGCCAGCCTGATCAATGGCTTGGTGCCGCTGCCGCCCCAACCGCTTGACCCCGCTGGGCTAGCAGCCCTACGCCGCTGTGGGGTCAATGGGCAACGGTTGCCGGTGTTGGTGGTGGTGGGATCCCATGTGCCTCTGGCGGATCAGCAGCTGGAGCAGCTGCTCCAGGAGCCTGCCTGTGAGGGTGTTGAGATTCCCGTGGCCAAGCTGGCCCGCGTTTTAGATGGTCCGGCGGCGGCGGAGCTGATCTGGTCGTTAGAGCGGAGCTGGCTGGAGCAGCTGCAGACCGCGCTCGATCAAGGGCGCACTCCGGTGTTGTTCAGCAGCCGCGGCGAACTGGTGTGCGCTTCGGCCCAGGAGCGGCGCCGCTTCGGCCTGGAGCTGGCGGCACTGATGGCGCGCCTGACGTCTGCCTTGGCACCGCAGCTAGGGCTGATCATCAGCAAGGGCGGCATCACCACCCACACCCTGTTGGCCGATGGGTTGGGCCTCGATTGGGTGGAGCTGCAGGGCCAGCTCCTGCCGGGACTGTCGGTGGTGCTCACTCCAGCTGATGCCACGGTGCCAGGCCTCCCGGTGATGACCTTCCCGGGGAACCTCGGCGATGCCAGCGGCTTAAGCCAGGCCTGGCGCTTGATGGAGCAGGTGGCATAGCACTTTTGCTGGAACGCTGGCACGCTTTGCCTGGTTCATGCGTGCTGGTGATGGGTGTTCGTCTGTGGATCCATGCCCTGATGGCCACTGGGCTGATCACGGGTTCGACCGCCTACGCGCAAGGAGACAGGGTTCCTGTGCGCAGCAGTACGCAAGGAGCGGTGTGGAGCACCTCACCTGATGCCTTCAGGCGTTTTGTGCAGCAAGGCTCGATTGAGGATCGGGGTTTGGGTCAGCTGATCGCTCGATCGGGCTGGACGGCCGATGAACTTCGCTCTGGTTTCACTCGAACCTATGCAGTGTCCTTGGAATCGGTTGCTTATTTTTTGAGCAGCGAAGCAGGTGTGTTGTGGCTACGCAATCAAACCCGTAGCTATACACCGTTTGCCACGCTGCGAGAGCGCGCTCCTGAGGCGTTGCGTTCAGCCATCCTTGCTGATGCTGCCGATGGCTCCATCTCTGCGGCCGGCATCGTGGCTGGTTTGCCCACTGATTTCCGCCTCACAAGGGGCATCCGCGATTTGGATGGTGTTCAGAATGTTTGCGCTGTGGCGCGCTGCGAAGACCCCCAGCAGTGCACATCGCTGCTGTCCTGGTTTTACTTTCTCCCCGCTTGTTTGCAAGCCAACGCCACAACCAACATGGTCGATCAGGCGTTTGAGGCGATACGAGGCCGGCGTTGAAGACTCTGCGCTTGACGGGCTGAATCCGGCTTAATTGCGGCGCTGAAATGGCCAGAAAAAGAATTTGGGTGCCGATTGAAAGAGCGCGTCGATGCTCTCGCCGACCTCTGCGCGCAGATCTGTCAGGCGATTGGCGTCAACCGGGCAGAAATCACTGACGCAGGTGAATGTGTCCGGGATGTCATCGGCTGAACTCTGGTTGATCCAGGTTTGATCGATATCGGGGAAGCAGAGCCCACGCTCCTGAAGCCAGCCCAAATCGTTTGAGCGATGCACAATGGCAGCTGCCGC
>JBIIDQ010000043.1:0-9344 GCA_044238295.1 Vulcanococcus sp. | reverse complement strand
GTCCGGGTGGAATCCTGCGGGTCAGATTGCGCAACTTGCGCAAGGCCTTCAGCTCCACCTGACGCACCCGTTCGCGCGAAACATCCAGCTGGCGTCCGATTTCGGCCAGGGTGTGACGCTCCTGACTATCCAGCCCGAAGCGCATGGCCAGCACCTCCCTCTCCTGCTCGGTGAGGTGGCCCAGCCAACGGCCCAACTGCTCGTGGTGCATTCCCCGCTCCACCCGATCCAGGGGTTCCTCGGCGGAGCCGTCAGCGATCAGATCCCCAAGGAAACTCCTGCCCTCTTCGGCGTTGATCGGCGCATCGAGGCTGGAGGTGGTGAGGGATTGGCGGAGCAGGGAATCGAGTTCATCGAGGGGCATGCCGATCGCCTCGGCAATCTCCTGCCTGCTGGGCATCGCGCCCAGCTTGTGAGCAAGGTCCAGACTCACCTTGCGGATGGTGGTGAGTCGCTCACTGAGGTGAACGGGGAGCCGGATGGTGCGGGACTGACAGGCGATGGCCCTCGTCATGCTCTGGCGGATCCACCAGAAGGCGTAAGTGGAAAACTTGTAGCCACGGGTGGGATCGAACTTCTCCACCGCACGCTCAAGACCTAGAGATCCCTCCTGAATCAGGTCAAGCAGCTCCATTCCCTTGCCCTGATATTTCTTTGCAACACTGACAACCAGACGAAGATTCGCCTTCATCATCCGCTCCTTAGAGCGGCGACCAATCTTGATGATTTTACGTTCATGCAAAGTATATTCTTCCCGATTCTCCTCGACCAACTGCATCATTGCCTGCACTTGATTGCCCAGCTCGATCTCCTCGGCTGGTGTCAGCAGAGGCTCCCTGCCAATAGAAGCGAGATACCAGGTCATGGAATCCCCGCCTCTTCGGGTGGACCCGTCTCGCGACTTCAGGGAAGAAGCAGTCATTCGCAGCTGAAGCGCAAAGTGCGTTGGCGACAACTATCTCGCCAGCGACCAAAATCATGGCGCAGTTCCAGAAATCCTTTAGCTTCTGCAAGCAAAACAACACGGATCGATTTGCATCGACGCAGATCTTCTGCATATCTCACCGAATATTGCCAGGAAGGTCCGCAAGCGATTGCAGGGCAACGGCCACTGCCATAGGGGAGGTTCCCAGGGGGGCGGCGGAGTTGAGCAGCTGGCATCCCGCCCGGGCATGGGCGAGAGCCGCAGCCGCCAGCAGCGCGCCATCGGGCCTGGAGAAGGAGGCTGCCACCGCCATGGCCCCGATTCCCGCCCCATAGCCCGCCAGCAGATCCCCCAGACCGCTGCGAGCCGCCTGCTGGTTGGCCCGCAGGATCTGCCAGCGCCGCCCATCCGGAGCGGCCACCACCGTGCGAGCCCCCTTGAGCAGAACAACGGCGTTGCTGCGCAGAGCCGCCTGGGCAGCCGCTTCCAGGGGTGGTAGGGCAACCAGATCAGGAAACAGCCTGCCGAACTCCTGCCGATGGGGGGTGATCCAGGTGGCACCTCTACGCCCCGTGAACCAGTCGAGCGGGGCGTTGCTCCGGGCCAGACGGTTCAGCCCGTCGGCATCGATCACCACCAGCCCCTGAAAGTCCTGGAGTTGCGGCCAGGGGGCGGAGGGTTCAGGCCCGCACCCCAGCCCCGGACCGATCAACACGGCATCGAGCCGATCCAACCATGACTCTGGCAAGCCTCTGAGATCGAGGCAGAGCGAACCATCCGGCAGGGAGGGCAGAGCTGCCTCCACCACGACATGGGGATGGGCGAGCCAGAGCTGGGAGGCGACCTCCTGGGGGAGCACCGCCCGAAGACTGCCGCACCCGGCTGCCGTGGCCCCCGTCAACGACAGGTGCACAGCCCCCTGATAACGCCTGCTGCCGGCAACAACCAACAAGCGGCCCCGGCCGTACTTGGCGGCGGCAGGATCAAGCCGAGGCCACGGCGCCCCTTCCAGGTCCGCCTCCATGGCCTGCGGCGAAAGCCCGAGGCCGAGGGGCTGATCCGCTGGCAGCGACATCAGCAGCGAGGGCGGCAGGCCGAGATCGATCCGCTCCAGGCGGCCCACCGCAGCGAGCGCCTGGTCCTGGACGAGGCCCTGGCGAATCAGACCCAGGCAGAACGTGATCTGGGCGTGGGCACAGAACTCCCCCAGCCAGGCACCGGTATCGGAGCAGAGGCCGGTGGGCACATCGATGGACACCAAAGCATCGGGGCGTTGTCGATGGCGCCGGAGCATCAACGCTTCCAACTCCGGGCCAGGGGGACGTCGCTGCCCATTACCGAAGAGGCCATCCACCCAGAAGGAACCGGCCTCCGGGTCGGGAGCTGCGTCGAGAACCGGCACACCCAGCCAGCGCGCGTGCTGGAAATGGGAAGCCGTGAGCGGTTTGAGCCGCTCGAAGGGACACCAGATCCGCACGTTCCTACCGGCGAGAAACAATTCACGAGCCACTACCAGCGCATCGCCCCCGTTGTGGCCAGGACCCACCAACACCACCGCAGGCCGATGCGGCTCCAAGGGGAGGATCCGGCGGCTGAGCCCCAGGGCCGCCTTCTCCATCAAGGCCTCCACGGGTAGGCCGCTGACAAAGAGTTCGGCCTCGATGGAAGCCATCTGGGAGGCGGAAACGAGCAGGTGGCCAGCATCCCGGGCAGGCCAGCAGGGCGAGACAGCCAAAGGGGTCACAACAGCCAGGACGGCGCGATTCCATGATGGGCAGAGGGTGTCCTCCCGCCATCACCCCGCGTTGCCTCCCTTGACCTCTGCAGCCACCGATCCCAGCTGTGCCACCAGGGCAGGCGAGGAAACCCTCGAACGGCTGCGGGCCTGGCCTGGCAAGCACCGGGTGGCCGTGGGCCTTTCCGGGGGCGTCGACAGCTCCCTGACTGCCGCGTTGCTGGTGAAGGCAGGGTGGGAAGTGGAAGGCCTCACCCTGTGGCTGATGAGTGGCAAGGGGGCCTGCTGCGCCGAGGGGCTGGTGGATGCCGCCGCCCTTTGCGAACAACTGGAAATCCCCCACCACGTTGTGGATTCGCGTGAAAATTTCAAGGAGCAGATCGTTGACTTCCTGATCAGCGGGTACAGCAACGGCGTCACACCATTGCCGTGCTCACGCTGCAATCGCAGTGTGAAATTCGGGCCCATGCTTGCCTGGGCTGAAAGCGAACAAGGCATCGAAAGAATTGCGACTGGCCATTACGCCCGGGTACGGCCAGGGGAAGAGGGGGGAAGGACCCAGTTGTTGCGGGGGCTGGATCGCAGCAAGGATCAGAGCTACTTTCTCTATGACCTGCCCCAGACGGTGCTCAGCAGGCTCGTGTTTCCACTGGGGGAAATGAACAAGACAGATACCCGTGCCGAAGCTGCACACCTAGGACTCAGAACCGCAACAAAGGCGGAGAGCCAGGATTTATGCCTGGCGGATCACCATGGCTCGATGAAAGCATTTCTGGATGCCTATCTGCCACCGCGAAAGGGAGAAATCACACTCCCCGATGGCACGGTCATCGGCGAACACGACGGCATCGAGCATTTCACGATCGGACAGCGCAAAGGCCTGGGGGTGGCCTGGAAGGAACCGCTGCATGTGGTGCAGCTGGATGGAGCCAGCAATCGGGTCATTGTCGCCACCAGAGAGCAGGCAGCCAGAACCAGCTGCACGGTGAGTGCAATCAACTGGGTATCGATCGAACCGCTGACTGCAGTGACAACTGTGATGGTTCAGGTACGCTATCGCAGCGAACCCGTGGAAGCGGAACTCCTACCGATTGCGGAAGAGCGTTGCAAGCTCACCTTTCGGGAACCCCAGTTTTCGTTGACGCCGGGCCAGGCAGCCGTTTGGTACTCAGAAGATCTGCTACTTGGCGGTGGTTTGATTGAACAGATCGAGGGGGCCACGGCCGAGCCAGTGGCTCACCGATAAAGACCCCCTGACCAGGCATCGCCACACTTCTCCAATAGGATTCAATCAAGGTATCGCCGCGCAGATAATAGGTAAGTACCAGGCCTGGATCAGGAAATTTGGACCTCAGATTGCAGGGTTCCACTACCGTTCCATAACTGCCTGTAGCACCTGCCTCCAACCAGCGAAGCGAACTCATCTGGGGGCTGTCGGTCAGCTGTCCTCCCAAGGAGGTCAGATGGTCCGCAACGGCCCCAGGGCGAAAACGAAGGCGGTCAAGGCCGGGCACATTCGCCAGTCCAGTGAAGTAAAACATCACGTCCTTCACCTGCTCAAGCCGGTCCTGCTCAAGGATTTGAATGCGGAAACGGGATGCGAAGGCCTGGCGAATGGGGCCATAGCCAGCAGCACGAACATTACGGGCCGAATCCGACGTACTCAAGAGATAGGCAGTACCACTGGGAGCCTGCCCATCAGAAGCAACACCACGATCAATCAGTCGGACGGCATGCTCATATGTGGTGGCGGCCAACATCATGCTGGGCCTGAAACGCAGTTCATTCCACGGACGGCGCACTTCACCACGGGCGTGAAGGGGGTTCAGCTTCGTGGCACCACAACCTTGGGCGCACCAGGCCGGATCCAAACCGAAGCTGAGGGCAGAAGTGATCGACTGACAACCAACGCGATAGGGAGCCGCCCAGGCCAATGCGTAAACCTGCACATGGGAGGGGGTGCGGGCCAGAATATTCCTTCGAACGGCCAGGAAGCGCGCGGGCGGAAGGTTGGAAATCCCAGGGGGGAATGAAACACGGATCACCTGAGCATCAGGAATGGAGCGAGCCTTCCTGTAGTGGAGGCCGATCCTTTCGCTGAGGGGATCCTGGCTGTTGATCACCAACGCCAGATCCTTCGGACCGAGGCGGGAAAACGGAGCCTCCGCCAACAGCGGTAGCGAAGCGTGGAGAAAGGGCTCAACAACCAGGCGAGCCATGGCTGCGAGAAGAATCCCCGACGCAGTGATCAGCAGGAACCTGAGAGGAATCATGACTCGGCAACCATCGTGCTAGGGACAGCAGGAAAAAGCCTCAGGAGCGGGTAAGATGGGCGCGCCTTTGTCGCAACTGGATTCGATAAGTAAAGAAGTGGAGATGTTTGGCCTACCTGCTCCCTCCGCCCAGCCCTCCACTTCCGTCGAATCTAGTTCCTTCCTTCCGAGCCACCCTTGTTTACTACCGCCAACAGAAAACTAAGTCGCCTGAAGGGGAAGATTCTTGCCCCTTTTCTGGACCAGAGTCCAGCCCAACGACTGATTCGTCAGACTGCCCGTAAGGAATGGAAGTCAATTGCCACCAATATGGGCAGTGGCATTCTGGTCGCTCTCAGCGAAGGAGCAACCATTGGTGTCATCTTCCTCGCCGTAGGATTGCTCGCGAATCCCAATGATTATGAACGCTGGCAGAACAGCAATCTGCTGGCTCACCTGCCCGTTCTCCAGAACTGGCTAGGGAACGCATCGACAACCACCTTGTTTGTTGCGCTAATGAGCCTGGCAGTTGCACTGCAGGCCATCAACAGCCTCTGTCGATATATTAACAACGTTAGTGGTGCCTACTTCGGCTCCAGGATCATGGCCAAGATCACTTCAGTGATCCATAGCCAGGTTCTGAAACTTGACTTCCCCTGCGCGAGCTCCTATCGAGTAGGAGAACTCACCTACTATGCAAATTCGGGCCCAAGCGCAATCCGGTCACAGATCAATGTGATCGCTGACCTGGTGCTTAATACCTTGATGGCGTTTGGATACCTATTCGTTCTTGTCTCCCTATCCCCTTGGCTGTTGTTTGCTGCCATTGCCATGGGTGTCGTCATCACGGCAATACAGAAGAAACTCCTGCCGAAAATAGGGAGAGTCGCCCAGCAGCTCTCTTCAATCAGCATGGGCATCAGTGGCCGAATCAACGAAGATATTCAGGGACTGCGCCTTCTCCATAGCAGTGGCCAACTTGACACCGCTGACCGAAGGCTGAAAGAAAGAATGGGGGATCTGGAAAAAAACCTCTACAGCCAAGCCCGACTTGTTGCAATAACCCAACCAATAGCCCAGCTGCTACCGATAATGGCAATATCAATCATTGCCATTCTGAGCGTCACCCTTTTTCAGTCTCGCCAAGCAGGGATTCTACCCAGCCTGGTCGCCTTTGTCATTGCCCTGCAACGACTGAACATGCGCTTTAGCGATATTTCCAATGGCTTCACAATGATGAAGCGAAACTCGGGGGATCTTAATTGCTTGAATGATATCTTAAAATCGGAAGATAAGTCCTTTCGGCGCACCGACGGAGAGCATTTTCAAGGATTGAAGAAATCCATACTTCTGAATAATGTTCAGCTCGTCTACGGCTCATCCACTGCACCCGCCCTCAGAGGAGTAACGATTGACATCCCCAAGGGCAAGACGATTGCCCTGGTTGGCAGGAGCGGTGCTGGCAAAAGCTCGATTGCCGATCTTCTGGTTGGTCTTTATTCACCAACAGCTGGCAGCATAGAGATCGATGGCAAAAATCTGAATACGATAAATCTGGCAAGTTGGCAGCAAAGACTCGGCGTCGTGAGCCAGGATACCTTCCTGTTCAATGCAACGCTGGCAGAAAACATATCCTTTGGATGTGAATGGGCAACCCTGGAAGATGTGAAAAGAGCCTGTGAAATTGCCCAGGCTGATTCCTTTATCGAAAAGCTGCCTTCCAGCTATCAAACGATCGTAGGTGAACGAGGCTACCGGCTTAGTGGCGGCCAAAGGCAGAGGATTTCACTTGCACGAGCCATTCTCAGAAACCCAGATCTTTTGATCCTGGACGAAGCCACAAGTGCTCTGGATACACACAGCGAACGATTGGTTCAACAAGCTATAGAAAGATTTGAAAATCAGCACACCGTTTTAGTGATAGCCCACAGACTCAGCACTATTATGAACGCCCATTGCATTTACGTAATGGAAAGAGGAAAAGTCATCGAACAAGGATCACATGATCAGCTCATAGCCAAGGAAGGGAGCTACTTTATGCTATGGAAATCACAATCGCAAACGATTGCTAGCCATGAAGGTGCCTTGGCATGATCAACAGTAATACATCATATAGTCAGGTCAAGGTCATTGGCTACTGCTCATCAAGCCGAGATGAATTACTGGGCAAGCTCAGGCAAGCGGGACCCGGATCGCTCAAGGATCTGCCAGGTGAATACACGCTTGTGTTCACTAATGAACATTCCGAGCAGGACGACTGTCTAATCGTTACCTCTCCAGTGGGTGCGATGCACTACTTCTACTGCTGTCATAAGGATAAGCTATTCCATGGGAACGAAGTACAACGTATTTACAAAGAGGCCGGGATTGAATGGGAGTGGAATTGGTCGGCACTAGGAGATCTGTGCCAACTTGAAAATCTGACGGACAATAAGACTCTTCATACCAAGATTCATCGCATACCGCCAGGTGCTGTACTTCAGTATCAGAATAAAGAGCTAAATATTTCTTCTCATCAGTACGTTGACTTTATCCAACCTGACTTCGCCGATCCTGAGGGTGCAGTGGATGCCTTCAATCGGGAAGTAGCCAAATGGAGTGGTGACACTCCCACACTTTCGTTATCAGGTGGGTTTGACTCAAGGGTAATACTCAGCTCCATGCTAAAACAAGGCATTAAGCCATTGCTAATTACCATTGGTAATTCTGACAGTAGTGATGTTCAAACAGCTAAACAGATCAGCAGGGAGTTTGGACTTGAGCACCGCCTGGTAAGGCTGACAACGGATGACTTTTTTACCAATGCCCGTTCGATTTCTCAAATTACGAACGGTACCAAGACCGCTTGGCACTGGCACACGTATTTGTACCCACTTAAAGCGGACATAAAAGACCGAAGCAGTTTCTTTGTTGGTACCCTAGGCGAATTTGCGCGATGCTACTACTTTGACAAAGGAAGCATAGGGAGAGTGGCAAATAGCTTTCCTGGATTTGCCTTACACAAATTCTGGGATCTTAAACTACATCGACACCCTACATTTGAGAATGATGAGCTAGAGCAGCTAAATCCTAAATTCAAAGGCCAATTAAGCGAACAAGGGATCAGTAACCGAGTCAATCGTCTCTCGACAATAAGCAAGGGGAAATTCCTACCTGCACTGACTCGTTACTATTTTGAGCAAAGAGTCCCCAATTTCTATGCCAACGGCATCAGAATGTATCAAGCCTCCAGTAATTGGCGCTCACCATTCCACAGTAGAGAATGGATTAATAAAATCTGGAATCTGAGTGATAACTGGAAGCTGGGATCCAACTGGCATCGATATGCCATATCACGAAATGCTCCCAAGTTGCTCGAATTCCCCGAAGAGAACGGGTTTGATAGCAGGCGAATGCTATCCAAGGCCCCACCGCTTTATTGGACACCCTTTATGAGGAGAACACCTTATGTAAGCTACGATTTAAGTTCTGACTGGTATCGCCAAAGCGAAATTCAAGACTACATTTCCAGCAATCGCAATATGATTGGTGATCTTGTTGATCCCGACCTGGTTGTCAAGGTTCTGCGCGAACATCAAAACGGTGTAGATCGCACAAGGTCTCTTGCTTTTCTTCTCACTCTGATCTACTGGCAGCAAGTGAGGACCACTAATCATGCCTGATAAGAACGCAATCATCTCAATGGATTTTTCGGAGAAACACGCGCTTGAGAAAGCAAGAAACTTGTATGGATGGTCAAACTATATAGGCCAAGTCCAGCCGACCCGTAATGACTTAAGAATTTCAATCGTCATTCCAACTCTCAATCAAGGAGAGTATATAGAGGGGACAATATTGTCACTCCTTCTTCAAGACTATAGTAATCTTGAAATCATCATCGCTGATGGTGGCAGTACGGATAACACTCACGCGATCCTCGAAACCTACAAAAATCATATTTCGCATATTTTATATGGGCCAGATACTGGGCAGTCAAATGCAATTAACAAGGGTTTTGCGTTGGCAACCGGTGATATACTCGCATGGCTGAATTCGGATGATTATTACTTGCCCAATGCCCTCTCTACCGTAGCAACTACGTTCAAGCAGCATCCTGACGTTCGCCTCGTCGTTGGTGCTGGTGATGTTGTAACTGCAGACAATCAGTTCTTAAAGCATATACCTCCACTACCAATTAATATGCCTACAATTCTGAACTGGAAAAATGGAGAGTGGCTGATGCAGCAATCATGCTTTTGGAGCCGCACACTGTGGGATCAATCCGCAGGAGTCGATGAGAGCCTTCACTTACTGATGGATTACGATTTGTGGTTCCGGTTTGCTTCAATGCAGGAAAAGACCACGACAATAGATCAAAGTTTAGCGGCAATGCGGTATTACAAGGAGGTAAAAACCGTTAAGCAGCGGTTGCGCTCAACTGAAGAACTGGCAT
>JBIIDQ010000042.1:0-9345 GCA_044238295.1 Vulcanococcus sp. | reverse complement strand
CGGAACAGCAGCAAGGGCTCCCAGGCTTCAATCTGCTGACGGGGCAACTCGAGCAGGCGTTGCAGATCATCCGGGCCGCTCAGTTGCACGCTGCCCTGTTGGAGCCTGAGTAGAAGATCCACCTGGGATGGGGTGATGCCGGGCAGTCTCAGCCAGTCGGCGGCGCTGGCACGGTTCACATCCAGCCGCCAACCCAGTGCTGCTGCGTGCTGCACCTCGACGGGGTCGTTCAGGCGGCGACCCGGATCGTGCCGCAGTTTCAGTTCCAATAGATCCCGCTCCACCGCAGAGCTCAGCTCGGGTTCATCGGGCTCACAGCCTGCGGGGCCGGTGATCGCAGAACTAGGTTTCGGTTGCCTAGGCAGCTGCCCTGTGGCCTCGAGCAGGCTGCGGGCGAGTGGATCCAACCAGTGGCCCCGGGCCATGGCGGCGAAGGCGCGGCAAGTATCGCCCGACCTTAACGATCTTCGGGCCAGTCCACCAAACCGAGGCGAATCCCTTTCACCGCGGCATGAAGGCGGCTCCTGGCCGGCAGTTTGTTGCGGATCTGAGTGAGGTGGCTTTTCACTGTTTCGCTGCTGATGAAGAGGGCAGCGGCGATCTCTCGGTTGGAGGCATTGCCGGCCACCAGTTGCAGCACCTCCACCTCCCGATCAGTGAGTTGAGCCAACGGTGCATCGCTCAAGCCTGCATAGCCGTGGAAGTACTGGTTCATGAGGCCCTTCTCGACATAGGCCGCCCCTTGGGCCACCACCTGCAGGGCTCTGACAACCGTGCCGCGACCAATCTCGGATTCCAGGCAAATGCCATCGCAGCCGGCTTCCAGAGCTCTGCGGATGGTGATCAGCCGCCGCGGCTGGGTCACCACCATCAAAGTGCAGGGTCTGGGATTCAGTCGCTTGGCGGTTTCCACCAGCGAGCCACCATTGCCCTGCTCGAGGCGGTCGGTGCAGAGCAGCACATCGCCATTGTTCTCTTGGAGCTGCTTCAGCCCTTCCGCTTCGGTGGTGCCGGCCCCGACCAGCTGATGCCCTGGCTGCAAGCAGCTGATGAACAGGCTCAGGGCCATGCGGCTGCCCAGGCAAGCCACAACACGATGGGGTTCCAAGAGATCGCTGCCGTTGCTCACGAAACCGCGCACCTCCTCGATCAGGGGTGTGTAATCCACGGTTCGATTCCGGACGATTCATCTCCACTGTGAGCAGAGAGACGACGTCCGTCAGCTGCCCGCGCGCGCGTAGATACGTGGATCCGCACTCGTCAGCCCTTGAGCGGTTCAGCACAATGACGGCCATTGCTTGGGCCTGTTCGCCGTGGCGTTTTTCGACTCCGAAATCGTTCAGGACGAAGCCAAGCGTCTCTTCGGCGACTACCAGCAGCTGATGCAGCTGGGCGGTGAATACGGCAAGTTCGATCGCGAAGGCAAAAAGCTGTTCATCGAGCGCATGGAAGAGCTGATGGATCGTTACCGGGTGTTCATGAAGCGCTTTGAGCTCTCAGAAGATTTCCAGGCCAAGCTCACGGTGGAGCAGTTGCGCACCCAGCTCGGTCAGTTCGGCATGACTCCCGAGCAGATGTTCGAGCAGATGCATCGCACCCTCGAACGGATGAAGAGTGAATTGGATCAGGAGGGCTGAAGCGCCCACTGCTTACGATCCGCCCCTGAACAGCACCGCAGCAATGGCCAAGGGCGCGTGGGGATTGCCGCAGTGGCTCGAGCGGGGTGTGGCCGACCTCTTTCCGGCAGGTGCTGCCGAGGCTGCTGCGTCGGATCCCGATCAGCAGCTGGCGGCCCGCCTGGCTGAGGGCGAACGCGATGGGCGCCCGCTGCGAATCAAGCTCGGCATTGATCCCACCGGCTCCGATATCCATCTGGGCCACTCGATCCTTTTTCGCAAACTGCGGGCGTTTCAGGATGCAGGCCACACGGCCGTGCTGATCATTGGCGACTTCACGGCCCGCATCGGTGATCCCACCGGAAAAAGCGCCACGCGCGTGCAGCTCAGCGAAGCGGAGGTGGAGGCCAATGCCCGCACCTATCTGCAGCAGCTTGGCCAGGGGCAGGACCCTGACTACGCCTTGCTCGATTTTGAGACCCCCGGTCGCCTCGAGGTGCGCCGCAACAGCGAATGGCTGGCGGCTTTGGATCTCCCGAAGGTGATCGAGCTGCTGGGGATCTCCACCGTGGGCCAGATGCTCGCCAAGGAGGATTTCGCCAACCGCTATGGCTCTGGCACCCCGATTTCCCTCCACGAATTTCTCTATCCGCTTCTACAGGGCTACGACTCGGTGGCCATCCAGGCGGACCTCGAGCTGGGCGGCACCGACCAGAAATTCAATGTGGCGATGGGCCGCGATCTGCAGCGTCATTTCGGACAGCGCACCCAGTTCGGGATGTTGCTGCCGATTCTTCCGGGCCTCGATGGGGTGCAGAAGATGAGCAAAAGCCTCGGTAACACCGTGGGTCTTTCAGAAGATCCACTCTCGATGTACTCCAAGCTCGAGAAGGTGCCTGATACAGCGGTTGAGGACTACCTCACCCTGCTCACAGATCTCGATCTCCATGCCCTGCCAGCGAATCCGCGCGAGCGTCAGAAGGTGATGGCGCTGGAGGTGACGCGCCAGCGCCACGGCCAGGCGGCAGCTGAGCAGGCCCAGGCTGATGCCGCCAGCCTCGTGGGCGGGGCCAGTGGTACTGGCGCTGCCGATGCTGAAGTGCCCGAGGCCTCATTGGCGGCGGTGAACTTCCCCGCCAAAGCTTTCTATTTGCTCAGCGCTGTTGGCATCTGCGCGAGCAGCAGCGATGCACGCCGCCAGATCCTGGGCGGTGGGGTGAAGCTCGATGGTGAGAAACTCAGCGATCCCAACCAGGAATTTGCTGCGGCAGCCGAGCTGGAGGGAAAGGTGCTGCAGCTCGGCAAGAAGACCTTCCGCCGCCTGGTGGTGGGCTGAAGCCATGACGAACGCTGTCGATCAGATCATCGTGGCCCTCGACGGGATGGCGCCGGAGCAGGCCCTCTCCTTCGCTCGGGGTGTGCCGGAGCTTCGCTGGGTGAAGGTGGGTCTGGAGTTGTTTGTGGCCGGTGGGCCTTCGGTGGTCCAGCAGCTGCGTGATCAGGGCAAGCGCGTGTTCCTGGATCTCAAGTTCCACGACATCCCCGCCACCATGGCCGGTGCCTGCCGGAGCGCGGCGCGGCTTGGTGCTGAGCTGATCACGGTGCATGCCTGCGCTGGCCGTGATGCCCTAGCGGCGGCCCAGGAGGCGGCGCAGGATTCGGCAGGCTCGGCTGGGCTGCCTTCACCCACCCTGCTAGCGGTGACGGTCCTCACTAGCTGGGATCCCGGTCGCTTTTCCTCGGAGCTGGCCATCCATGAGCCGGTGCAGAGCTATGTGCCTCGTCTCGCTGACCTGGCGGCATCCGCCGGGATTGGCGGGTGTGTGTGCTCGCCCCTAGAGGTTGCGGCTCTACGGAGTGTCCATCCCCACCCCTTTGCCCTCGTCACCCCAGGGATCCGCCCATCGGGAGCTGCCTTGGGCGATCAGCAGCGGGTGATGACGCCTGCTCAGGCCATGGCCGCAGGTTCGAGTCAGCTGGTGATTGGACGGCCGATCACGGCGGCGCCGGATCCAGCCGCTGCCTTTGCCGCCTGCTGCGCAGAGCTTGACGGTCGATGTTCCTGATCCACAACCGTGCGGAGCAGGCGCCGCTCCTTGCAGCAGCTGCGGTGAGTGCTTGCCGGTTGAACACGGGTTGGGCCTCACCGTTGCAGCCCGCATTGCTGGCCTTGTTGTTTGAGCGCCTGCTCAGGGTTGAGCTGGAGCTTGAGGATCTTCCTGCGGTTGTGCCGGCACAGTTGGCCCTTGAGCTGCCTCAGCCCGCCCAGAGGCGCGAATTCATCGACTTGCTGGTGCTGCTGGAGATGGTGTGCCGGCCGATCCCTCCCGCCCTGCAGACCGCGGTGGAGCACTGGGCGTCTGCGCTGGGGGTGGAAGACGACAGCGTGTTGCTGGCGCGCGACCTAACTCGCAAGGCGCAGGCCCGCGCCACGGCCGATTTTTACCGCCTCAACTGGATTGGGGAGGGCGACGATCAGCTCGATCCCCACTTTCAGCAGCTGCTTCAGCATTACGGTACGGCCGCCTATGCCCTCACCATGGAGCCCGACCCTGAGGAACAGCGGCGCTGGGCGGCGTTGGCCCAGTGCCCGCCGCAAAGCCTGGGCCGCGGCTTGTGGGACTTCTACCAAGAGCGGGGCTTTCGCCTCCCGGGCGAACCCGGTGCGGCGAACGCTGCACTGGCGCACCACGATTGGGTGCATCTGGTGGCGGGTTACGACACCACACCGATCGGTGAACTGGAGGTCACGGCTTTTATGGCGGCCGCCAGCGCCTCACCCGGTGCGATGCTTGGCTTCCTGGGTGCAGTGAGCATCTACGAAACCGGCCTCTTGCAGAGCGTGGTGCTGCTGGATCACTACGGCCAGACCCTCTCCGATCAGATCGGTCGCGAGCGGGTGGCGGCTGCAATTGTCCGCGGGGCCAGCTGCCGTGTAGATCCGCTCTTGGAGGTGGATTACTTCGCTCTGGCTGATCAGCCGTTGCAGCTGATCCGTGAGCAGTGGGGGCTGGAGCCGGATTTGCTGAACGATCAGGCCGCCAGACTTCCCTGAGGCACCAGTTCGGCGTAGAGCCGCTCCAGCTGGTCGATGTTGCGGCTGAGGGTGTAGCGCTCCAGCACCCGTTGGCGGGCGCGCCTGCCGAGCTCCGCGGTGAGCACGGGTTGATCACGCAACACCGGCAGCAGCGTGCGTAATTGCGTGGTGACGCCCTGGGTGCTGATCACGATGCCAGCGCCACCATCGAGCACTTCCCCATCGGCGCCGGCATCGGTGGCCACGCAGGCGGTGCCGCTGGCCATCGCCTCTAGTAGGGCCAGGCTCAGACCCTCCACCAGTGAGGGCAGCAGGAACACCTCCGCTAGCTGCAGCAGGGCCAGGCGCCGTGCCTGGTCGGGTTCATGGCCCCACCAGTGCACGTGGTTTTCTGGTCCGTAGGTCTGCATCAGTGATTGCCGCACGGGGCCATCACCCACCACCACGAGCGTGCAGCCAGCGGGTTGCACCAGCCGCCAAGCCCGCAGCAGGGCTTCCACGTTTTTCTCGGTGGCGATTCGGCCCATGTAGAGAAACACCCTGCGGCCGGCGAATCGCTGCTTCAACTCGTGCAGCTCCAATGAATCGCTGCCAGGGATGCCGGGTTTCCATTGCTCAGGTTCGACGCCATTGGGGATCACCACGAGCCGATTGGCCGGAACCCCAAGCCGTATCAGCACATCGGCCTGCAGATCGGAGAACACCACCACTCGGTCGTAGCGGGCCAGCGATGAGGCGTAGAGCTGGTAGGTGAGTTGTTGGGTGCCAGAGCTCAGGTTGCGTAGGGCTGCATCAAACGGCGGATGGAACGTGGCCACCAGGGGCAGGCCCAGTTGCTGGCAGAGATCTGGAAGCCGGAAATCGAGGGGAGAAAGAGTGAGGCTGGCGTGAACCAGATCAGGGCGCAGCCGCTCAAGTGATTCGCGCAGTTCCCGCTGGGCTCCAGGCGAAGGGATCGTGTACACCTGCGACTTCACCAGATAGGGCAGGGCTACTTCCGGGTTGGCATCGCTGCTGCCAAGGCCAAGGTTGGGTTCTTCAGCCGCTCTGCCCAGGCCGCCGGCTGGCGTGTCGAAATGGATGAAACTGACTTCGTGGGCGCGGCTGCGCAGGGCCTCTGTAGTGGTCAGGCCGTAGGTGACATTGCCGCAGAAGGGCGATTTCTTGCCCAGCCAGGCGATATGGGCCACTCAGGCGCAGCGCTCGAAGCTCAGCTGACGCTAGCAGCGTTCCCAGGGCCTCTCCAGGAGGGCAGCCGCAAGGGCCAGCCCAGCTAGAGCCCACAACACCGGGAGCAATCCGTAGCGGCTCACCACCGCTCCGGCCAGGACCAGCGGCAGGCTGAGGGCAATGTTGATCAGGTTGTTCTGGAGCCCGAACACCTTGCCGCGCATCGCTTCAGGAGTGTCTTCCTGGATGGTGGTTTGGGCTGGGATCGCCAGGAGCGCTGCACCCACCCCGAGCACGGCGCACAAGGTGAGGGTGGGGGTCAGGCTGCCCCGCAACTGACCGAGCAACACCAGGCTCCAGGCGATTGTGCCGAGGCCTGTGGAGGCGAGCCGGCGTCGGTTAAAGCGATGCCCCACCTGGGCCACGGCCACAGCGCCCACGGCCAGGCCGATGCCACTCATGGCCAGCAGCGTGCCGAACTGGGTGGGGCCGAGCTGCTGAATTGCCGAGGCCAGGCTGATGGCCAGCACATACAGGGCTGCCAGCAGGCTGTACAGGAGCACGAGCTGCAAGAGCGCGCTGCGAACACTCGGGCGCTCGCGCAACACCTGAAGGCCATCCGCCATCTCCTGCCAGACGGTCTGCTCCCGCTCCTGGCGCGGGGTTTCCTCGACGCGGATCCAGGCGATCGAGAGGGCCGCCAGGCCGTAGCAGAGAGGCAGAAGTGCGAATTCGCCGTTGGCGATGCCAACCAACCCGAGCCAGTACTTCAGCAAGCGCAGGATCGGATCGCCCAGGGCGAAGCCCACGATCGTGGCGCCCATGCTGGTGGCCTGGTAGAGCGAATTCGCTGCCAGTAGCTGGCGGGTGGGCACCAGCATCGGGATGGCGGCCTGCTCGGCGGGTGCAAAAAATTGGGTGAGCACCGATTCGAGAAAGGTGATCACCAGCAGGGCCCAGTAACCCCAGCTCAACCCGAGCCATTCGGGCCCATCCAGCAGGCTCAGCGGGGCCAGCAGGGTGAGCACAGCGCGGATGCCGTTGCTGGCCACCATCACTTCACGCTTTGGCCAGCGATCAGCCCAGACACCTGCCACCAGGCCCAACACCATCGCCGGGATGGTGTTGGCCACGTAGATCCCGGTGGCCAGCAGGGTGATCAGTTGGGCGCGGCTGTCGATGCTGAACCGAAACGCCCCGGCCGCTTCTGCCAGGGCTCCATCGCTTGGCAGTGGTGCTGTCACCCAGTGCTGGGCGATCAGAAACACCATCAACACGATGTAGAACTTGTCCGCCAGCTGACTGAAGATCTGGCCAAGCCAGAGCTTGCGGAATTCCGGCAGTGCCAGCACGGCTTGCAGGCCAGTCGATCTTGGCGCTTCGCTCAAGGGGGAAATCGGCTGTGACCTGGTGTTCCGGATCACGATGATGCCCCACGGGCGCCACTGAGGGTGCCATCGCCAAAGCACTGGCGCAGCAGCCGCCATGACCGTGGGCTGCGGCCGAGGTGCTCGCGGCTCCAGAGCTCCACCAGTTGCAGCAGCCGCAGCCACACCGGCCATGGCCCCATCAGCTCCCCGTCGCGGCGGCGTGGCAAGGCCGGGCGCAGCAGGCGTTGCAGCAGGGCTAGCTCGGATGCATTGAGCACCAGCTGAGCCCCGGCGAGGGCACCGATCACAAAGCCTTCCCCCGGGAGAAGGCTGCAGCGCCACTCCCAGTTGCCCAGCGGAGGCTCCAGTGGTGCGCCGCTGCGTGCGCAACAGGCCAGCGGCAGCGCATAGCCACCCAGGGCGAGTAGGTGCACGACCCCCTGAACTGCGATGGCAAGAGCTTCGGCACTGTCCTGCCGCTCCTTCACCACCAGCTCCAGCCGGCTTAATTGCAGCAGCAGATCTTCGAGTACGCCATCCACTGCCTCACCCCCCGGCACCAGCAGCAGCGTTTGCTCCGCCAGCCCCTGGGCCGCCGCCAGGGTTTCCAGCCGCTCGGCCAGGGCGGCGAAATTGCGCAACACCTTCAGCTGGCGTACGCGTTTGAGGCTGCCCCGTCCGCCTGCCTGCAACTGCAGCACCGCCAGTGGCACGGCCGCCGCCATCGAGCTTTTGGGCTTGCGGGCTCCTGGTGCTGCCAGCCGGATCAGTCCATCGCTGGCGCTGAGCAGCGTGATCAGCCGGTCGGTTTCCCCCAGGGCACTGCTGCGCAGCACCAGGCCTTCGAGCCGCTGCTCGGTGCTCAAGGCTCTGCGCTGGCTGTGGAGCTGCCCTGATCGCCATGCCGCAGTGCCTGCAGCAGCGCCACACCGCGGCTGGTTCCCAGTCGGCTGGCGCCAGCCTCCACCAGCTCGAAGGCCTGCTCCAAGCTGTTGATGCCGCCCGATGCCTTCACAGCCGCCCGGCCCCGCGCCAGCTGCCGCAGTCGCTTCACGTGCTCCACCGTGGCGGCCGGGCCAAAGCCACTGCCGGTTTTGAGCATGGCGGCTCCCACATCGATGCTCGCCTCCACGGCCAGCTCAAGGGCCGCGGGGCTCAGCCGCCCCACCTCAAGAATCACCTTCACCGGCAGACCAAGTTCCACAATCGGAGCCAAGTCGTTGCAGAACCGGCTGCTGTCGCCATCAGCGAGGGCGCCGAAGTCCGGCACCACATCGAGCTCCTCAGCACCGGCAGCCGCTGCCCATTCCGCCTCGGCCCGCTTGATCCCCGCCGGAACGGCGCCGAACGGGAAACTCACCACGCTCACCAACCGGGGGCCCCGTCCACCGCTGGGCCCGAGACGCTCCCGGGCCTCAGGCACCCAGCGTGAGGCCACGCACACGCCTGCGAATCCGAAGTGGCGCGCTTCATCGCAGCAGCGCAGAACGGCTTCTCGGCCCTGATGGGGATCCAGCAGGGCGTGATCGATCAGCGGTGCGAGATCAGGCAGGTCGCGCAAGCGGGGAGGGCTCAGCAGGTCGGGCCAGTCTGAGCGACTTTCGGTGTCAATCCTTGGACTGGATCACTCCGAAGCCGCCATGGTTGCGGCGATACACCACTTGCAGCTCGCCGCTACCGGCGTCGCGGAATACATAAAAGTCGTGGTCGATCAGCTCCAGCTGATGCATCGCCTCATCCAGGCTCATGGCCGGCATGGCGAAGTATTTGCGCCGTACCCCACGGTTAGGCAAGGTGGCCTCCTTGCCGTCCAGTAGCGATCCGCTCACGACGTCATCGCCGGCGAGTTCCGCCAGGCTCGGGGTGGCGCTGGCGTGGTGGCCTGGGCTGTGGTGGTGGTCGCCGTGGCGGTCTTTGTAGCGCCGCAGCTGCCGGGTGAGCTTGCCTGCCACCAGATCGATGCTGGCGTAGAGGTTTTCGCTGCGTTCCTGAGCGCGGATCACCGTGCCGTTAGCGAACACGGTCACCTCGGCGGTTTGTTGGGGCACCCGCGGATTGCGGGCCACCGAGAGATGCACGTCCGCCTCCTTCACCATTCCATCGAAATGACCGATGGCTCGTTGGAGCTTCTCTTCGGTGTAGTCGCGAATGG
>JBIIDQ010000306.1:0-2576 GCA_044238295.1 Vulcanococcus sp. | reverse complement strand
ACCAGTAAGGCCAGAACGCCCGCCAGCAGTCCCCCCAGGGCCAGCTCCAAGACGAAGGAAGGCAGGGGGAAGCTTCCGTCGGCGCGGGCCCCAAGGGCCGGCCAGCTGGTGGATAGCAGGGCGGCCAGGGTGCCACCCACGGCATAGAAGGCTGGCGTGGCTAGCGAGAGCTGCCCAGTGGCCAGCGGCAAATAAACCGATACGCCCAACAGGGCGCCAAGCAGCATCTGCACCAGGAGGCCGTTGTCGATCACAGGGCTCGCTCCATGGGTTACACCTTCTCCACAACGCGCCGGCCGAGCAGGCCTGTCGGGCGAAGCAGCAGCACCGCAAAGAGAATGGCGAAGGCCAACGCATCACGCCAGCCAGACACCGCACTCGGCACGAGTGCTTCTGCGAGTCCCATTAACAGTCCACCGGCGATGGCACCAGGCACGCTGCCGAGCCCGCCCAGAACCAGAACGGCCAATCCCTTCAGGCCATAGCTGATGCCCACATAGGGGCCCGGCAGGCTGATGCTGACGCCAATTAGTCCGCCGCCCAGGCCGGCTAGGGCACCGCTCAGCAGAAATGCCAGCCTGAGCATGGCATTGCTGTTGATGCCAAGTAGACGGGCTGTGGTGGGGTCCTCGGCCACTGCCTTGAGGGCACGGCCGTTGCGGCTGCGCTCCAGCCAAAACGTGAGAGCGATCACGGCTGCGGCACAGACCGCCAGCAGCAGCACCTGCACACTGCGGATCCGGGCGCCCGCAATCACAACGGCTTCAGGCAGGTTCGCCAGTGCCGAGGTGGGAAAGGCATAGCCCTCGGCGCCCATCAGCATCTGCAGCAGATTCACAAGCACCAAGCCTGCGCCCAGGCTGGTGATCAGGTAAAGCAGTGGCTCCGCTTGGCGCCGCCGCAATGGCGCAAAGGCCAGCTGTTCAACCACGAGTGAGGCAAGCCCCGTGAGTGCTGCAGCTAGGAGCAGTGCCAGAGGAAAAGGCAGTGCGATGGGGAGCCCCCAGCCAGGAAGCCCCCCATTGGCACTGATGGTCCCACCCATGAGCAAATAGGTCAGGTAGCCCCCCAGAGAGAACAGGGCCCCCAGGGCGAAGTTGATCACGCCCAGCACGGAGAACACCAGCGTGTAGCCGAGAGCTACCAGGGCATAGACCCCGCCGATGGCGGCGCCATTGAACAGCGTTTGCAGTAGGTCTTGGATCACTTCCGGCTTCCTCCCGGTGTGATGCCCCCAGCGCTAGCTGTTGCGCTGTTCTCACGGACGAGGGCGAAGCGACCGCTGCGGCCACTGGGGTCCATCCGCACCTCCGCGACGTAGAACCGCTCCTGCACCACCTCGCCTTCGGGGGTGAAGTGAATCGGACCGAGCGGTGTGTTGTAGCTGCCGCGGAGAAGCTCTTTCATTAAAGACTTACGGGCCTGGGTGAGGCTGATGCCCGTGAGCCCGCCGCGCTGTTGCAACCGTTGGACCGCTTCAAAGATCACTTGGTAAGCAGTGAAGGCTTGGGCGGTGATCTGGGAGGGTGGCTGCCCTGGAGTGGTTTTCTCCACCAACGCCTGGAACGTGCGGTTGATCGGTGTATTCAGCTCAGGGCTGTACGCCTGGGCGATCAAGATGCCGTCGCACCAGCGCTGACAGATCGGATAGATATTTGGGGTGTTCATGCCGTTCCCCACAACGATCGCCCCCTGATAGCCCAATTCGCGCAACTGACGAACCAGATTGCCGCCGCCAACCGCCTGAATGGAGATCACCACCAGATCCGGTTTGAGCTGCAGGGCAGCGGTCACGGGAATTTGGAAATCGTTGTCAGCTAGCTGGGTGCGTTGCACGGTGACGGGCTTCAGACCGCGCGACTTCAGCGTGCGTTGAAAGATGGCTGTTTCTGAGGTGCTGAAGGCATCGTCTTGGGAATAGAAGACCGCGACCCGGCGAATGGTGGGGTCGCGTCGGAGCGCTTCGCTGATGGATAGCGGCGCGATCACCGAACTTTGGGCCGAGACACGGCTGATGAAGAAACCGATCTGCGGAATGCCTTTGGCGGTGTTGGAGGGGGCTACCACCGGTACACCGCGGCGTTGGGCGATCGGATCAGCGGCAAAAGCCTGCTGCGACAGGGTCGGGCCCAGCAGCGCCAGCACCCCCTTGTTGATCAGCAGGTTGAAACCTGCGATGGCGGTTGCTTCATCGCTGCCGCCATCCTCAAGCTGAACGCGCAGACGGCGCGGGGACGGCTGCGTGGTTGCCCAGCGCTGGGCCAGAGCGAGGCCCAGTCGTTGATCCTGGCCGTAGAGGTTCGCGTTGCCGGTCTGGGCGATCACCGCGCCAATCGTGAGCGTTCCGTTCGCCGCCGACGCGCTCGGCAGTTGTTTGGTCGCTGGATCGGCTGACTGTCCAAGGAACGCCAGAGCGCCAACGCTGGCCGCCAGCAGTGCCGACAGCCTGAGGGCTCCGAGCTGGCGTGGCTGCATCTCAGGCCACCGCCGAGAAGCACTCGCGGAACGCAGCAATAGTGGCGTCGATGTCCTCGTCGGAGTGGGCTAAGGAGGTGAAGCCGGCCTCGAAGGCGCTG
>JBIIDQ010000333.1:0-2578 GCA_044238295.1 Vulcanococcus sp. | reverse complement strand
CGGCCATGACCAACAGCAATCTCCGCACCGAGAACCACTTCGACTACGTCAAGATCACCCTCGCTTCGCCGGAGCGGGTGATGCAGTGGGGGCAGCGCACGCTGCCCAATGGTCAGGTGGTGGGCGAGGTGACCAAGCCCGAAACCATCAACTACCGCACGCTCAAGCCGGAAATGGACGGCTTGTTCTGCGAAAAGATCTTTGGCCCTTCCAAGGACTGGGAGTGCCATTGCGGGAAGTACAAGCGGGTGCGTCACCGTGGCATCGTCTGCGAGCGCTGCGGTGTGGAGGTGACGGAGAGCCGTGTGCGCCGGCACCGCATGGGCTTCATCAAGCTGGCGGCCCCCGTGTCGCACGTTTGGTATCTGAAGGGCATCCCCAGCTATGTGGCGATCCTGCTCGACATGCCCCTGCGGGATGTGGAGCAGATCGTTTACTTCAACTGCTATGTGGTGCTCGATGCGGGCGACCACAAGGACCTCACCTACAAGCAGCTGCTCACCGAAGACGAGTGGCTGGAGATTGAAGACGAGATCTACGCCGAAGATTCGGAGATCGAGAACGAGCCCACCGTGGGCATCGGCGCCGAGGCGCTGGAGCAACTGCTCGAAGATCTCGATCTGCCCGTGGTGGCTGAGCAGCTGCGCGAGGAGATCGCCGGCTCCAAGGGCCAGAAGCGCGCCAAGTTGATCAAGCGCCTGCGCGTGATTGACAACTTCATCGCCACCAGCGCCCGTCCTGAGTGGATGGTGCTCGATGTGATCCCGGTGATCCCTCCCGATCTGCGCCCGATGGTGCAGCTCGACGGCGGCCGCTTCGCCACCTCCGACCTCAACGACCTCTACCGCCGCGTCATCAACCGGAACAACCGGTTGGCGCGCCTGCAGGAGATCCTCGCCCCCGAAATCATCGTCCGCAACGAGAAGCGGATGCTGCAGGAGGCCGTCGACGCCCTGATCGACAACGGCCGCCGCGGCCGCACCGTGGTGGGCGCCAACAACCGTCCGCTCAAATCACTGAGCGACATCATCGAGGGCAAGCAGGGTCGCTTCCGTCAGAACCTGCTCGGTAAGCGCGTCGACTACTCCGGTCGTTCCGTGATCGTGGTGGGTCCGAAGCTGAAGATGCACCAGTGCGGTCTGCCCAAAGAAATGGCGATCGAGCTGTTCCAGCCGTTCGTGATTCACCGCCTGATCCGCCAGAACATCGTTAACAACATCAAGGCCGCCAAGAAGCTGATTCAGCGCGCCGACGATGAGGTGATGCAGGTGCTGCAAGAGGTCATCGAAGGGCACCCGATCCTGCTCAACCGAGCTCCCACCCTGCACCGCCTCGGCATTCAGGCCTTCGAGCCCAAGCTGGTGGATGGCCGCGCCATTCAGCTCCACCCGCTCGTCTGCCCCGCCTTCAACGCCGACTTCGACGGTGACCAGATGGCCGTGCACGTGCCCCTGGCGATCGAGGCTCAGACCGAAGCGCGCATGTTGATGCTGGCCAGCAACAACATCCTCTCGCCCGCCACGGGCGATCCGATCATCACCCCGTCGCAGGACATGGTGCTCGGCGCCTACTACCTCACCGCTGAGCAGCCCGGTGCCGCCAAGCCCGAGTTCGGCGACCGCAGCCGCACCTACGCCGGCCTGCGCGATGTGCTCGTGGCCTTCGACGAAAAGCACCTCACCATGCACGACTGGGTTTGGGTGCGCTTCAACGGCGAAGTTGACAGCGAAGACGAGGCCAAGGAGCCGATCAAGGAAGAAACCCTCAGCGATGGCACCCGCATCGAGCAGTGGAACTACCGCCGCGATCGCCTCGATGAAGACGGTGCGCTGATCAGCCGCTATGTGCTCACCACCGTGGGCCGCGTGGTGATGAACAGCACGATTATCGACTCGGTGGCAGCCGCCTGAGATCCCGGACGTTTCCCCCCTTCCCTATTCCTCTTCGCGCGCAGCCATGACCGCCACTCCCTCCAAGAAGACCAAGAAGACCAGCAAGAAAGCCGCAGCCGAAGCTCCGGCTCCCGTGCTCGGCGCCTCCGCGCCCCTGAGCAAGGCCGCTCCGGTGTTCCGCAACCGCACCATCGATAAGAAGCAGCTGCGGAACCTGATGGCGTGGGCCTACAAGAACCACGGCACCGCTTCCACCGCTGCTCTGGCCGATGAGCTG
The DNA here is from genome assembly GCA_044238295.1 of Vulcanococcus sp. Lineage (GTDB taxonomy): Bacteria > Cyanobacteriota > Cyanobacteriia > PCC-6307 > Cyanobiaceae > Vulcanococcus. The sequence goes on along the minus strand of JBIIDQ010000333.1, from coordinate 409 downwards.
AAGGATCTGGGCTTCCACTACGCCACCCAGGCCGCCGTGTCGATCTCCGTCGACGACCTGCGCATCCCTGGTGAGAAGGCGCGTCTGCTGGAGGAAGCCGAGCAGCAGATCACCGACACCGAAGAGCGTTATCGCCTCGGTGAGATCACCGAGGTGGAACGTCACACCAAGGTGATCGACACCTGGACGGAAACCAACGAGCGTCTGGTTGAAGAGGTCAAAAAGAACTTCAACGACAACGATCCACTCAACTCGGTGTGGATGATGGCCAACTCCGGCGCCCGGGGGAACATGTCCCAGGTGCGTCAGCTGGTGGGCATGCGCGGCCTGATGGCCAACCCCCAGGGCGAAATCATCGACCTTCCGATCCGCACCAACTTCCGTGAGGGTCTGACGGTCACCGAATACG
>JBIIDQ010000305.1:0-2579 GCA_044238295.1 Vulcanococcus sp. | reverse complement strand
TCCCATCAACTTAGGTGTGTTGGCGAAGCGCCCAGGTGTTGGGAACCACCTCAATGGCTCAACGGCGCAGCGACTGGGCGACTGCAGAACTGGCGAAAATCAAGATCCCAATGCCGATCAATGTGACGCACAGCTGCGTTGCTAAGGCCGGCGGCACGGAATGGCTGATCACGGCTGCTCAGGCGTCTACGCGTTCTCTAAGCAGCGTGTTGCTCAACTCCTGAGTTTGCGCCGTGGAACTGCAGCAGCCTTGATTCACAGGGCTGATTCCGTGCCGGTGGGAGTGATGGCTGCCCCCTCAGTTCAAGACTTGGATCACAACGGCCATGGCCACTCCGAGAGCGGCTGCTGCACCAATCACCTGGAGAACGCTCCAGCGCAGCTTCAGCTGTGCCACCAGTGCGGCGATCACCACCAGTGCGGCCCACGGCTGGAATGCACCGTTGCTGAACAGCACGGGCCCAGCAAAGAAGAGCGCCAAGCTGGCGATCACCCCCACCACCACAGCGGTGATGGCGCTGAGGGGAGCGCCGAGGCGCAGATCATTCCGGCTGGCCTCCACCAAGGGAGCGCCCGCCAGGATGAAGCCAAAGGAGGGCAGGAAGGTGAACCACACGGTGACCGCCACCGCCGCCAGCGCCAGCGGCCAGGGTGATGTGGACGCCGCCAGGGCTTGATTCCAGCCGCCCATAAAGCCCACGAAGGCCACCACCATGATCAGTGGGCCCGGCGTGGTTTCCCCCAGGGCAAGGCCATCGAGCATCTGGCTGGCCGACAGCCAGCCGAATTGCTCCACCGCCCCCTGGGCCACATAGGGCAACACGGCATAGGCGCCCCCGAAGCTGAGCAATGCCACCCGCGTGAAGAAGCGGGCCATCAGCGCCAGGCTTCCGTTCCAGCCGTTGATCGCCACCACACCAGCCAAGGGCAGCAGCAACGCCAACGCCCAGATCAACAACGTGAGCGCCAGCTTGTGTTTCGAGAAGCGCGCATGCTCCGGGCTGGCTGTGTGATCGTCGTGCAGGGCATCGGGGCGATCGGCTGTGCCTTGAGTTGAGCCTGGGCTGTGGGCGCTGCCCGTGAGCAAGAGAGCAGGGCGCCAGCGGGCCACGACCAGGCCGATCACACCAGCGGTGATCACTACCAGCGGGTAGGGAAGATTCAACAGCGCCATGGCCAGGAAGCCGGCGACGGAGAGGGCTACCAGCAGCGGTGTGCGCAGGGTGCGGAGGCCGATGCGCCAAGCCGCCATCAGCACAATCGCCAACACGGCTGGTTTGAGCACGGCGAACACCGACGCCAACAGCGGCAGTTGCCCCCAGAGTGCGTAGATGCTCGCGAGGGCTGTGAGCACGAACACCGAGGGGATCACGAACAGTCCCCCGGCGATCAGGCCACCGGGCACGCCATGCATCAACCAGCCGAGATAGGTGGCCAGCTGCATGGCCTCCGGCCCGGGCAGGAGCATGCAGTAATTGAGAGCATGCAGATAGCGCCGCTCGGAGAGCCAGCGCCGCCGCTCCACCAGCTCGCGCTGCAGCAGAGCAATCTGCCCGGCCGGCCCACCGAAGCTCACCCAGCCGAGCTTGAACCAGAAGCGCGAGGCCTCCTCCAGGGTCACGGGTTGCGTGGTGGTGGTCATGGCTGGTGCAGGTGCAGGCATTCGCCGTTCATCCAGAGCATCGAGGAACCGGTGTCCACCGCTGTCCAGGCTTCATCGGTGGTGAGCGGTTCGGTGCTCAGGATCGTCACCACATCGGAGCTGGAGGTGAGCGGCGCGAAATCGATCTGCAGGGGCGGATCTGCGAGGGTGGCGGTGGTGAAGGGTGCCCGGCGCGTGACCCAGTGCAATCGCGTTGTGGCGGTGGCGAACAACCACTGGCCGTTCGAGATCAGGGCGTTGAAGGTGCCCATGCGGGCCAGCTCCGTGGCGTAGGCATGCAGTCGAGCTGAGATCTGCTCAGGGTTCTCGGGATCGACTCCCTCCTGCTGCAGTTGCTCGAGGATCCAGCAGAAGGCGGCTTCGCTGTCGGTAGAACCGAAGGAGCGGTAGGTCTCCCCATTGGGTATCGCTCCATCGAGGTTGCCGTTGTGGGCAAACACCCAGGTTTGCCCCATCCAGCTGCGGGCAAAGGGATGGCAGTTCTCCATCGCCACCAGCCCTTGGGTGGCCTTGCGGATGTGGGCGATGGAGATCAGAGCTTTTGGGGAGCGTTCCGCGAGCTGATCGGCTAGCTGGGAAAAAGCCGCCGGTGCGTCTTCCCGGATCAGATCAAGACCGGATCCATCCGGCGTGAAACTGGCGAGCCCCCAGCCATCGGCGTGTTCACCGGCGGCTCCTCCCCGGCGGCTGAGGCCGCGGAAGGAGAACGCCATGTCGGTGGGAGTGTTGGCGTTGAGGGCAAGCAGTTCACACACAGGCGTCAGCGCGATTGGGCGAACAGGCGATCCCAGAGGCCGCCGTTGTCAAAGAAGGTCTTGTTGACAGCCTCCCAGCCGCCAAAGTCCTTCACCGAGAAGAAGGTCTTCACCGGGGCGAAGCGATCCTTCACGCGTTGCCACACCGTTGGGTTCGTAGG
>JBIIDQ010000041.1:0-9451 GCA_044238295.1 Vulcanococcus sp. | reverse complement strand
TGGTGGACACCACCGGTGCAGGCGATCTCTATGCCGCCGGTTTCCTCCATGCCTACACGCATGGTGCTTCGGTTGAGGAGTGCGGTCGTCTGGGTTCGCTCTGCGCGGGTCAGGTGGTCACTCAGCTTGGGCCGCGCCCCCAAGTGGACCTGCGTCAGCTGATGGCGCAGCACTCGCTGAGCCAAGCGGCGTAGTCGCCGCTGGCCTCCGCGTGCCAGAGCAGCCATTGCGGTGTGGTGTAGCTGTGGAGCTCCCGCACCGCCTGCTCGAGAGCGGCGGCAAGGCTGGCGTGGCTTTTGATCATCAATTGCACTTCGCTGCTTTGCTCCAGCTGCCCGTCCCAGCGATACAGCGATTCCACGGTCTTTAGGGTCACGCAGGCGGCCAAGCGCTTCTCGAGCAGCGTCATCGCCAAAGCCTTGGCCTGCTCGCCACTGGCTTCAGTGGTCAGGGCAATGATCGCGTCGGCGGCCATGGGACGTTGAGGGCTGGCCCAGCTTCTCCAGCAGAGCTGCCATGGGCAAGCCTCGACTGGTGCTTGGTCTGCGCAGCAGGAGCAGCGGTAGACCCATTTGGCGGCACACCCGGCGCCACAGCGCTTCGCTGCGGCCGCCGCCCTGGCGGCAAAGCACCTGTGTGATCGACCAGCGCCGGCATAGGGCCTGCTCCAACTCACCAGCTCCCGTTGGATCCGGCCGCAGGCAGGCGATGTGCTCCTGGGGAAGCCCAGCCGCCAGGGCTGCTTGGAGGCTGGAGGGCTGATCCAGAACCCTGGCGTAGTGCGTGCACTGTGGAGCGGCGGCGATGGCCGCGTTCAGCTCCCGGGCACCGATGGCCAGCAGCAGGTGCTCTCCTGCCATGAGCCGCTGCTCCAGTTCGCACACTCCATCCAGCAGGTCCAGTTGCTCGCCAGGGCCGGCCTCGGCGGGTAGGCGCCGCTCGATCTGAAGCAGCGGCTGATCGAGGGTGCTGCAAAGGCGTTGGAGCCGTTCGCTGATCACCACGGCGAAGGGGTGGGTGGCATCCACCACCCAGCGGGGTGTTAGCTCCCTCAGTTCTTGCGCCAGGGCTTGGTCATTGCTGCACGCCCCCACGCGCACCTCCAGGCCGCCCCGCTGCCCATAGGCCCGAGCTGCGCCCGGCGTCACCACGCTCACCCGTACGTTCCAGCCGCGTTGCAAGAGGGCCTCTGCCAGGACCGGGCCCTCGCCGGTTCCGGCAAATAGCCAGATCCAGTCCTTGGCCGGCTGCCCCTGGTGCAAAACCGGGCCTTGCATCAGGATGTGGCCCCTTGCCTGTGAACGCTGCCGTGAACCATTGCTTGCTGGAGGTGGAGGTGCTGGAGGCGCCCCAGGTGCGCTACACCCAGGACAACCAAACTCCGGTGGCGGAGATGGCGGTGCAGTTCGATGGACTTCGCCCCGATGATCCGCCGGGCCAGCTGAAGGTGGTGGGCTGGGGCAGCCTCGCGCAGGACCTGCAGAACCGCGTGCAGGTCGGTCAGCGCTTGATGGTGGAGGGCCGCCTGCGCATGAACACCGTGACCCGCCAGGACGGTGTGAAGGAGAAGCGCGCCGAGTTCACCCTCTCGCGCCTGCATTCGATTGGGGCTGCCATCAGCAGCGCAACTCCGTCCGCTGCGCCCATGCCGGCGCGTCAGCCAGCGCCTGCGCCGGCTCGCTCGGCCGCACCCCGTGCTGCTGCACCGGTCGCATCGGCCGCTCCCGAACCGCCCGCTTGGAATGCATCCCCCCTCGTGCCGGATCTGCCGGAAGGCGAAGACGAGATTCCATTCTGAACAGGGGTTTGCCCCGAGACGTTCCTCAGTAGGCGCTGGGTCACAACTCCCTAGCGCCGAGCCCCCGGATCCAGCTTCAGGGTTTGTTGGGCCTGCTCCAGAACCTGACCCAGTTCTCGCTCCAGGGCTGCGAGATCCAACCGCAGCTCCGGCCAGCGGCCGGCATCGATCTGTTGCAGCAGCCAGAGCCGATCGGCGCGCAGCTGCTCCACCAGCTCTGCTGTGGAGGGATTGGAGCTGGGATCAGCACTCGGTTCGCCGCTGACCGAAGATGTGGTCATGCTTTCCATTGCTTCCCCAGGCAGCCTAGTCACCATCGCCGGGGCGTCCCTCTCGGTGATTGGCTGGATCGGCTACGCCACCGGCAACCCCAACCTCAGCCTGCCCACGATCTTCTACGGGATTCCAATCCTCTTGGGTGGCTTGGCGCTCAAGTCATCGGAGTTGCCTCCGGCTGAGCTGCTGCCCGCCCAGCCCGAGGCTGAAGCGCTGCGTCAGCAGCCGGCTAGCCAGAGCCTGCGCAAGCTTTTGAAGGATGTCACCCGCTGGCGCTACGGCCAGAAAGCTCACCTTGAGAGCTCTCTCGAAGCCTTGAAACTTTGGGATGAGGACGCCCCACCCCAGCTCGAGAGCGTGAAGGAGTTGGCGGTGAATGGCGGCTATGGCCTGGCCATGCGCTTCCGCACCGAGGGTGTGCCCTTCGAGCGCTGGCAGGAGAAACAAGACCGCCTCGGCCGTTTCTTTGACAAGGGCCTCGAGGCCCGTCTCAGCCAGCCCGCTAATGGCCAACTGCTGTTGGAGTTGGTGCCAGTCCAGCCGGGCTGAGGCGCCCAGGTTTCTCGTTTCTGCCCCCGTTGACGTTCATGCCAGCTGATCAAGATCGCAGCGACGCCCTGAGGGTGTCTGTTCTCAGCGAAGCGCTTCCTTATATCCAGCGCTTCGCTGGCCGCCGGGTCGTGGTGAAATACGGCGGTGCCGCGATGGTGCGCGCTGATCTGCGTGATGCCGTGTATCGCGATCTGGTCTTGCTGGCTTCCGTGGGCGTGAAGCCCGTGGTGGTTCACGGCGGCGGCCCTGAGATCAACGATTGGTTGGGGCGGCTCAATATCGAACCGCAGTTCCGCAATGGCTTGCGGGTCACCACCCCCGAAACCATGGACGTGGTGGAAATGGTGCTGGTGGGCCGGGTGAATAAACAGATTGTGAACGGCCTCAATCGCCTTGGCGCCAAGGCCGTTGGCTTGAGCGGCAGCGATGGCTCGCTTGTGCGTGCGCGCACTTACGGCGATGGCAGCAATGGCTTAGTGGGGGATGTGGCCGCTGTGGATCCTTCAGTGCTCTTCCCCCTGCTGGACGCCGGCTACATCCCGGTGATTTCCTCCGTGGCGGCCGATCGCGAGGGCCAGGCCCACAACATCAATGCCGACACAGTGGCCGGCGAACTCGCCGCTGCACTGCAGGCCGAGAAGCTGATCCTGCTGACCGATACCCCAGGCATTCTTCAGAACCGGGATGACCCCGAATCCCTGATCCGCTCAGTCACGCTCTCGGAAGCCCGCGGTCTGATCTCCAGCGGTGTGGTGGCTGGTGGCATGACGCCCAAGACCGAGTGCTGCATTCGGGCGTTGGCCCAGGGGGTCTCTGCCGCCCACATCGTGGACGGGCGCACACCCCATGCCTTGCTGCTTGAGGTCTTCACCGATGCCGGCATCGGCACCATGGTGGTGGGGAGTTCGCAGACGCGCTGATTTGTGGAGCAGCCTGAGTCCCCATCCCTGGAGGCACTGAGCGGCCCTGCGCGCCAAGCCCTTGAGCGAGGTGATTACGGCCGCTGTTGTCAGTTGCTCGAGCCCTTGTTGGCGCAACACCCCGCCAGCACCCGCTTCGGCGGAGAGTTGCGCTTATTGCTGGCCACGGCTCAGATGGGTCAGGGCGACAGCGTCGCTGCTGCTACTACCTGCCGAAGCCTGCGAATCTGCCGGGATGCCGGTCTCAGGGCCCAGGCCAAGGATCTTCAAGAGGTGCTGGAGGCACCTGCTCTCGAACGACCGCGCGAATGGTCGATGACCTTGCCTTCCCTCGGCGAGATGCAGCCCCTCGAAGGTCAGGTTGCGGCAATGGCCCGTCGGCGTCGCCGTTTGCCGCCACCCCCGCCGGCGCCTCCCACGGGCCCCACAACTGCCCCCTGGGGATTTGCCCTAGTGGCTGTTGTGTTGTTGCTCATCACCGTGCTGCTGGGAGGCTGCGTGGATCTCGAAACCTCACTGCACTTCACCGCCCCCGGCCGCCTGCAACTCAGCCAAACCAGTGAATCGAGCACCGGCAATCCGTTGCCTTGGCAACGCCAGCTGGCAGAAGAACTGGGCGATTCTCCCTGGACTCGACGCCAGGACCATGGTCTGCTGCGTCTGCGGGCGCCAGCTCTGCCTGCGTCTCAGGCCCTTGACCTACTCAGCACCACCCTCGAGCAGGGCGCAGCATTGGCCGCCGTGGATTTGCCGGAACCTGCGTTCAGCTTGGAGGAGCGCAACTGGCTGCTTGGGGTGCGTCAGGTCTTTCGCTGCAGCATCGATCTCCGTGGGCTGCAGCAATTGCCGGGTCTGCAGCTGAAGGTGCTCCTCGAACCGCTTCCTTTGCGGGCCGTTCGCAAGGCCGAACCCTTGGCGGTGCAGGTGATCCATGCTCAGAACAAGGGTGCTTCGAAGCTGATCTGGCGCTTGCAACCTGGAGTGATCAACCAGTTCGAGTTCCGTTGCTGGCGCTGGAGCCCGCTTGGGCTTGGGGCTCTGGTCATTGCGCTGCTGTTGGCTTTGGTGGCGCTGTTGCAGAGGCTCAAGCTGGCGGCTGGGTTCGGTTTGCCGCAGTTGCCCGCTTAGCTCAAAGCTCGAGTGGGTCGGGGTCGATCGCCAGCGACACATCCCGCGGCAGCAGTGCCCGCAGTTCGCTCTCCATCGGCACTGGCAGCTGGCCTGAGGCGGGCCCATGCAGCAGCAGCTGCCAGCGGCTTCTGCCCGCCACCCGCGCTACCGGTGCTGGCGCTGGTCCGATGATCAACCAACCCTGTGCCTGGCAGGCGGGCCGCAGGTGTTCCGCGAGCAGTGCAGCCGCCGTGGCCGTGCGGCTTGCTGAAGGCCCCGCCAGCCGCAGCAGACAAGCTCGGCTGAACGGCACGAGTGCTGCTGAGCGGCGTTCCGCCAGCTCCTCCTGCAGAAAGGTCTGATAGCGCCCATCCACGAGGTGCCGGATCACCCGGTGCTCTGGGCTGTAGGTCTGGACCAGCACCTCACCGGGTTGTTCGCCCCGTCCAGCACGACCGGCCAACTGCAGCAGCAGTTGCAGGCATTCCTCTGAGGCCCGGAGGTCGGGGCGATGCAGCAGGCCATCGGCGGCCAGCACCGCGGCCAGGGTCACTTGGGGCAAATCCATGCCCTTCGCCAGCATCTGCGTGCCCACCAGCACATCGGCCTCGCCGGCGGCGAATCGCTCGAGAAGCCTGCGGTGGCCATCGCGGCCACGGGTTGTATCGCGGTCAAAACGCAGCAGCCGCAATCCCTCGAGTTCCTGCTCCAGGTGTTCCATCACCTGTTGGGTACCGGCGCCGAAGGGTTTGAAGGCCGTTGAACCGCAGGCACTGCAACGCTGAGTGATCTCAGAGCGGTGATCGCACCAGTGGCAGCGGAGCCAGGAGCGCTCACGCTGGCGATGCACGGTCATCGCCACGTCGCAGTGGGGGCACTCCACCACCTCACCGCAGCTGCGGCAGCTCAAAAAGCTGCTGTAACCGCGCCGAGGCACCAGCACCACCGCCTGCCCGCCGCTGCCCGGTAAGGCTTCCAGCCGCTGCATTAATGGTCTGCTCACCAGTCGCCGGTGGCCTTCGGCCAGCTCCTGGCGCATATCCACCACATGCACAGGTGGGAGAGGCCGCCCGCCGATTCGTTGCGGTAAGCGCAGCAGTTGACAGGCCGGCTCTTTGCCCTGACAGGCGAGCCAGGTTTCCAAGCTGGGGGTGGCGGAGCCCAACAGCAGCCGCGCGCCGCTCAATCGGGCCCGCTGAGCTGCCACCTCCCGTGCGTGGTAGCAGGGCATGGGGCTGTCTTGTTTGTAGGAGCGGTCGTGTTCCTCATCGAGCGCGATCAGTCCAAGCCGGGGCAATGGCAGGAACACGGCCGAGCGGGTGCCTACCACCAGCAGCGGCTCGTCTCCAGCCAAACAACGCCGCCACGCGTCAATCCTCTGGCCATCACTGCAGCCCGAGTGATATTCCACAACCCGATCACCGAATCGGCGGCGGCAGCGATCGAGCAGCTGGGGGATCAACCCGATCTCGGGTGTGAGCAACAGCACGCAGTGGCCCTGCTCGATCTGATGGGCGGCGGCCTGGAGGTACACCTCGGTTTTGCCGGCTCCAGTCACGCCCCACAGCAACAACTGCTGCCCTGATCCGGCGCGGTTGATGGCGCTGAGGGCGTTGGCCTGGTCGGTGGTGAGCGCCTGGGGGTGATCCAGGGTTGCGGCCGCTCTGCTGCCATCGAAGTTCCGCCGTAGGCGCTCCACGAGGCCTCGTTTCACCAGTCCATCCGCCACGCTGGTGCCGAGCTCGAGGGCCTTGAGCAGCTCTCGCTGCCAGCCCGCTCCGCCGAGCTCGCGCAGCTGATGCAGCAGCCGGCTCTGAGCGTTGCTCAGGTCTGTGTTGTCAGCGTTAAGGCCGGTAGGCGTGATCTCCAGCCAGAGCTGTTGCCGGCCTCGCGCGGCTTTGCTGGCCTTGCGTTGACCCAGCCAACCCGGTGGCAGGGCAGCCCTGAGTGTTCGAAACACGCTGGTGCGGCAGGTCTCAGCCACGCTTTCGACCAGTTGTTGCCAATGGGGATCCACCGCCGCCCGTTGATGCAGCGCATCGATGGGTTGCAGTTGTTTGTCGGAGAGGTGTTCCGGTGGACTTGTGAGTCGCTCCACCACCAGTCCAATGTGGCGTTGGCCTCGCAGCCGCACTTGCACCAGATCGCCGCAAGCCACTGGTAGGGCCTCTGGATTGCTGTAGGTGAACACCTGTCCTTCGCGGCCGGCTTCAAGCCACACCTGCAGCCAGGAGATCGCTCTGCAGTCCTGCTCGGGATTCAAGCCTTGGGCGTTGCTCACCCGACTGTCGCTCAACCTTGCGGAGCTCGCGGGTGTTTCTTAAGATGTGACTGTTGAGCAGTCCGTAGGGCTGTAGTCGGAACCTGCAAAGTTCCGTCCAGCGGGAAGATCCGAGGCTGACCAGGCGCCGTTCCTGTGTCCCCGATCTGCGACCACCCCTGACAGCGTTGCTCGGGCCTTGGCCCGCCTGTTCCTGCTCCAGACCTCTTCAACCGTATCGATAGTTAGGGCGTTCGCCCCTCCTGCTTGCTTCGACCCTGTATCTGAGTACCTACTCCGTCCGGATGCTTGCCATCTGCGTCGCAGCTGGTCAAAACCGTTGAAAGCACCAGGCTGAGCGTTCGTTCCCGTAGTTGACCGTGATCCGCATTGCCTCTGCTGGCCGTTGGCGTCAGTGGTTTGCTTTTTCGTTTCCGGCGCGTGCCCGTTGTTGATCGCCCCGCTGTTCTTTTCACCCGATGAGTCCTGCTGCTGCATCCAAAGCCACAACAAGCAAAACCACCGCTGCTAAGGCAGCCGCTCCTAAGGCGGCCAAGCCGGAGATCCTGATGGTTGCTAACGCCTCGGGGGAGACCATCAAGGTGGCGAAGGCCAGCCGCAGCAAGGCCAAGGCTGAGGACGGCAGCGCAGCTGCTGAAGCCGCCAATAAGGTCACGCCCACCAAGGCCAAGGCTGCTTCAAAAGCAAAAGCTGCTCCCAAGGCTGCGGCGAAAGACAAGCCTGCTGCCAAGACCAGCGCCAAGGCCTCTGCCAAAAAGGCTGCTGCACCGGCCAATCTCGACGCTGCAGCAGACGAGCTGTTGGCCGCGGCTGGGGCAGGCGGCGCCGATGCTAAGGCCTCTGAGAAAGATGCCAAGAGCGCCAAAGCCTTGGCCAGCATCAAGGTGGGCCCGAAAGGTGTCTATACCGAAGACTCGATTCGCGTTTACCTCCAGGAGATCGGGCGGATTCGCCTGCTGCGTCCCGATGAGGAGATCGAGCTAGCGCGCAAGATTGCTGACCTGCTCCAACTGGAGGAGCTCGCTGCTCAGTTTGAGATCGACCACGGCCACTACCCCGACACCAAAGAGTGGGCGGTGCTGGTGGACATGCCCTTGATCAAGTTCCGCCGCCGCCTGATGCTTGGCCGCCGCGCCAAGGAAAAGATGGTGCAGTCGAACCTGCGCCTGGTGGTGTCGATCGCGAAGAAATACATGAATCGCGGGTTGAGCTTCCAAGACCTGATCCAGGAGGGCTCACTCGGCTTGATTCGAGCCGCTGAAAAGTTCGATCACGAAAAGGGCTACAAATTCTCCACTTACGCCACTTGGTGGATTCGTCAGGCCATTACCCGCGCGATTGCCGATCAGTCGCGCACCATTCGTCTCCCGGTTCATCTCTACGAGACCATCTCGCGGATCAAGAAAACCACCAAAACCCTGTCTCAGGAATTCGGTCGCAAGCCTACTGAGGAAGAGATCGCTGAATCGATGGAGATGACCATCGAGAAGCTGCGCTTCATTGCCAAGAGCGCTCAGCTCCCGATCTCTCTTGAAACGCCGATCGGTAAAGAAGAAGATTCTCGCCTTGGCGACTTCATCGAAGCCGATATCGAGAATCCTGAGCAGGACGTGGCCAAAAACCTGCTGCGTGAGGATCTCGAAGGCGTGCTTGCCACGCTCAGCCCCCGCGAGCGCGATGTTTTGCGCCTGCGCTACGGACTCGATGATGGCCGCATGAAGACCCTTGAGGAGATCGGGCAGATCTTTGATGTGACCCGCGAGCGTATCCGTCAGATTGAGGCCAAGGCCTTGCGTAAGCTTCGCCATCCCAATCGCAACGGCGTTCTCAAGGAATACATCAAGTAATTCCGGTGTTGACCGCTTTGCCGGCAGGTTCATTCCTGCCGGCTTTCTTGTGCCAGTTGTCATGAATCCGCGGGTTTCGATCGTTCTGCCCACCTACAACGAGCGGGGCAACATCGAGCCTTTGCTCAACCAGCTGCTGCCCCTCCAGCAGCACTACAACCTGGAAATCCTGGTGGTGGATGATGATTCCGCCGACGGCACCGCTGAGCTGGTGCGGCAGCTGGCCCACAGTGAACCCAGGCTCCGCCTCATCCGGCGCGTGGGCCGATCGGGATTGGCGAGTGCGATCAAAGAGGGCTTGCTCGATGCCACCGGTGATGTGGCTCTCGTGATGGACAGTGACGGCCAGCACGAACCCACATCCGTGCAAGAGGCCATCGAGATCCTGTTGGGCGGTCCACTGGATCTGGTGATTGGCAGCCGCTTTCACCCGCAGGCTCAGATCCATGGTCTCAGCGGTCGCCGCGAAACAGGTTCCACCTGGGCCAACGCTTGTGCTCGCTTCAGCCTGCCCCGTGGCTACGGACAGATCACGGATTACATGAGCGGTTTCTTTGCGCTGCGGCTGGAAGCGTTGCTGCCCGTGATCCGGGGCGTCGATGTCAATGGCTTCAAGTTTCTCTATGAGCTGCTGGCCGTGAGCAAAGGTCGGCTTCGCACCGGTGAG
>JBIIDQ010000040.1:0-9515 GCA_044238295.1 Vulcanococcus sp. | reverse complement strand
CGCAGCCGCGATGCAGCTCCAGATAAAGCTCATCGCGCCACACGGGGAGTTGCCGCTGCAAGGGCTCCAGCTGCTCGAGGTAGTGGCGCAGCGTTCCGTGACGCTGGGGGCTGGCCAGCGGTTGCTGCTCCCAGAGCTGGAGCTGCTGCAGCATCTCCGCCGTTGGGCCGCCGCCGTGGTCACCCACACCGGGCAACCACAAGGCTTCATCCACCCCCGTGGCGGCCTGCCACTGATGGCGGTATAGATCGATCGCGAGGGGATCGCCATCGGTGCCGATCGGCGCTGTCGCCAGCGCCATCAGCTCGGCGCCGCAGCGGCTGCGCCAACGGAACAGTCGATGCGGAAAGGGTTGGCCGCTATTCCAGGCGAGCTTGTGGGTGCAGAACCACTCCACCCCAGTGCTGCGCGCCACCACCGGCAGACCGGCGCTGAACCCGAACGTGTCGGGTAACCAGCAGAGGTTGTGGCGCCACTCCGGGAAGCGGCTGCGGCTGTAGGCCTGCCCGAGGGCGAACTGCTGAAGCAGCGAGCTGGTGCCGATCAGTACGCAGTCGCTCTCCACCCAAGGGCCGTTGATCGGCTCAAAACGGCCCGCCTCCATGGCCTTGCGAAGACGGGCGAAGAGGGCGGGCCGATGCTGCTCGATCCAGGCGTAGAGCGCTGGTGTGGAGTGGGCAAAGTGCAGTGCCGGGTAGCGCTCCATCAGCCCCAGGGCGGACTCAAACGTGCGCACTGCGGCCTGCCAGGTATCGGCCACAGGCCAGAGCCAGGCCAGATCGAGATGGGCATGGCCCAACACATGCACCCGGCCAGGCGGGCGCGCCGCGGCCTGCTGCTGCAGCCAGGGCTCAAGGGCTGCGGCGGTAGCGGGATCTTCTGGATCCAGCCGCTGCAACAGCTCAAGCAATGGCTGCTGAGCGCTGGGCTCCAGGCGTTGGGCTGCCAGAGCTAAGCGAGGCGCAGTGAGAACCGCGGTGGGATCAGCCGCATCCAGGGGTTCCTGCTCTACGGAGCTGGTGATCAGGGCACCGTCGTCATGCACAGGGGAGCGCAAGCGCAGCTCCAGCTCCAGAGGTGCTCCCTGCCACCAGTCGGCCGGGAGAGGCCAGCGACAGGCAGTGTCGAACAGATCGCCCTGGTGCACCAGCTCTCCATGTACCCGCAGCTCCGCTGCATCCGCCCACCAGCGCAGCACCAAGCGCGCCAGGCGATCACCCTGCTGCTGGCGCTGCCAGGCCGGCGGACACCGCAACTCCAGCCTCAGCCGCAGCCAACGGCCACCGCGGGGCCAGATCACCAGGCCGCGGGCATGCCAATCCGGGCGATGGGCCGCGCCCCAGGGATCGAGCAAGGCCAGATCCTCGCCACCATCAGGGTTGACACGGCACCAAAGCGGCCTGAGATCCAGCCGGGTTTGGGCCTGAAACGTTTCAATCCAGGAGCGAACAGCGCTGTCTGGGCCCTCCGGCATCGGTCAACGCGATCACGACCCATAGGATGATGCCGCTGCCGCAGGGTCATTCAGGGCCCGCTTGGCGCCCGTCACTCCCTGTCATCGCCGGACAGAACCAATGCTCGCCCTCAAGATCTCGGTTTATTCCGTCGTTTTCTTCTTCATCGGGATCTTCGTGTTCGGCTTCCTGGCCAGCGATCCCAGCCGCACCCCCAGCCGCAAAGATCTCGAGGAATGAGCCTGAGACGGCCACCTTCCCCGCGCCATCGCTTCAGGCGTGTCAGGATCACGCCCTCTTAATTCTCTTCGGTGCCCGTCCCGCAACGCGTCCGCCGTCTGATTGCGGTGCTGGGATCGGCATCGATCGTGGCTGTTGGGAGCGGTGCTCGCGCCGCAGAGCAAGCCCCAGCAGTTAATCCAACTCCAGCGGCAGCGCCAACCGCCTCGCTGATCGAGGCCACGCCCGGCCAGAAGCCACCGGTCGAGATCGAGCTCACGGCCGACAGTCAGGGTTTCGACCTGATGGCCAATCGCTTCGTAGCGGTGGGCAACGCCAAGGTGATCCTTGCCGGAGGTCGGCTGCTCGCCGATCGGATCGAATACGAAAGCGCCACGCGCACGATTTATGCCAGTGGCCGAATCCGCTTCCAGCGGGGCAATCAATACCTCCAAGCCAGCAAGCTGCGCTACAGCCTGATCGAAAACAGCGGTGAGATCGATGAGGTGTACGGGGTGCTCGATCTCGACAGCGCCGCCCTCGATCTCAACCCAAGCCAACCGCCAGCGGCACCGCTGTTACCGCTGAGCTACTGGAGCACTGCGGCGCCGCCGTTGAACGGCAGCATCCGGTTCAGCCTTGAGCCTCTTCCCGCTCAAGACACAGCTGTAGCAACGAACCTGGAGACCAAGCCCCTGGCAGGGGACGCAGCAGTGGCCGTCGTCCCGGAAGGCGTGCCTGCGCCGATCGCGGGTGATGCCTGGCAGATGCCACCCGTAGCTCTGTCGCCAGCAGCCCAGACGATGGCCTGCCCACCAGCGCTGCCTCCAGTGCCGGATTGGCGTCCCTACCCCTGGGCCGCCACGCTCTGGGGCGGGCAAATGATCGACGCCAACTTCGGCGACACGTTCATTTTCAAGGGTGAACTGCGGCCCGAGTATCTCCTGGGGCTCGGGCTGAACAAACGGCTCCTGCGAGCCGGGCCGCTAGCCCTGGAATTCGACTCCAACGCCTTACTGCACCGTGCTGCAGAGCAACGCGGTGGTGGATTCAATCAAGACGTTCCCTTCTCCAACACTCCCGCACAAACCTTCGGCGAATTCACTTGGAGTTTTGGTGTGCGGGCCTGGGTACAGCCCTGGCTGAGCCTGGCGTTCTTTGAAGGTGTGAGCCTCAACACCAGCGTGAGCAATTACGAGAAAACATTTCGCGAAAACTTCACCACCTTTCTGAACTATCTCGGCTTTGAAATCGAGGCTCTGATCAAGCCGGAGTGGTCGCTGGTGGGCCGGATCCACCACCGTTCTGGCGCCTACGGCACTTACAGCGGCGTGAGTGAGGGCAGCAACGCCTACTTGTTCGGCATGCGCTACCGCTTTGGCCGCAGCGGCCCCAAGCCCTATGTCGCGGCAATGACCCCGCCGGATGGCTGTCCGGGCGGCGGACGACCACAACCCAAACCGCTCAGCGAACAGCTGAATCAAGTTGCTCTGGGCTCTGCTCAGCAAGCCACCGGCAGTCCTGCTGGTGCAGCTGGCGCCGCAGCCACCGGCAGCAAACTCACCCCCGGTCAGCAGGAAGCACTGCGGCGCCAAGCGATTGCAGCAACCGTGGATCAGCGCGTGAGCGGTCTGCAGTTCCAGCAAAGCCTCACCGTGCGGCGCCAGGGCGGGACCAGCCTGCAAGAAGACGACGAATTCAGCACCCGTGAGCTGACCTATGGGGTGGTTCGGCCCTTGCAGCTGCAACCTCTAACCAGCGCCGCCAACCAAAAGTTCGTGACCGGAACCATCAGCCGCTGGCGGCTGCAGGCCAACCGGCTAACGGTGACCCCCAAGGGCTGGCAAGCCGTTCGCGCCGCTTTAACCAACGATCCATTCACGCCGGCGCAGACGTGGGTCGATGCGAGCGGGGTTGTGGCCGTTCAGCAACCCAACGGCGATTTGGTGATCCAGGCCAAGAGCAACCAGCTCATTCTGGAAGACCGCCTGCCGTTACCGCTGCAGCGCAATCAGCGCTTTGAGAAGGATCGGCAGGTGGAGAACCGCTGGGTTCTGGCCGTCGATTCAGAAGATCGCGACGGCTTCTACCTCGGTTACAACCTCAAACCCATCGAAGTGGGCAAGCAGGGCACCCTCAACCTGCAACCCCAGTTCATGGTGCGACGCGCCCTGGATGGGAAAACGAGCAGCTATGTCCTGCCGGGTACATCGGTCGGCAGTGAACCTCAGAGCCAACCGGCCCGCATTGGTGATCTCTTTGGCCTGTTGGCACAGTTCGACAGCCGCGTCCTCGGCCTCAAAGTGAACGTTGTGGGTGATTTCTCAACGTTTGATCCCAGCAACTTTGCCAATGGCACCCGGAGCTCGGCGGATATCAGCCGCTCCTTCCAACTGCCGGTGATCGGCAAAACCACGGCCCGAGGTTTTGCCGCCTATCGCTTCCGGGTCTGGAACGGATCGCTCGGGGAACAAGACGTTTATTCAGCACTGGGCGCTTCGCTCGAACAGAGCCGTGATCTACCCAATCTGGGCAAGATCACCAACCGCATGTTCTGGCGCGCCGGCATCGGCAATTTCCAGGGCACAGAGTTCACGAGCGAGAACCTTGCCGATCTCTGGCGCGCCAGCGTCTACGGCTCCATCAACAGCCGTCTCCAGCTTTGGACTGGGAAAGCCCTCAATCCAGGCACCGAGTCAGGCACCCGCTTTAGTCCGACCCCGGTGGTTCCTGGCTTGGCCCTGAACACCAACCTCAACCTCAACCTCTCTTACTTCGGCGACGGCAGCAGCCAACAGGCATTCAGCATCAGCGGCGGACCAACGCTCACCCTCGGACGCCTACAAAAAAACTTTCTCGACTACACCCAATTCACGATCGCCGGTGGCGGCACCTTGCGTCAGGGCGTCAGCCCATTCAGCTTTGACCGGATCGTGGATCTCAGCACGCTGGGAATTGGGCTCACGCAGCAACTCGTTGGACCGTTGATGTTCAGCGGCGGCGTTGGCTTCAACGTAGACCCCAACTCTGAATTTTACGGGGATATTGTTGACTCTTATGTTGAACTTCGCTGGCAACGACGCGCCTACGAACTCGCCATCTACTACAGCCCGTATCAAGGAATTGGTGGCGTTCGCATCAAGCTGAACGACTTCAATTTCAACGGCACTGGCTTGCCCTTTGTGCCCTACAGCCCACCTGGCATGGCCCAAGACGCCAGCATCCAGCAGCGCGGTTTCTAGCGCTGCTTGCGCATCTCCAATGGTGGAAGAGGATCAGGCCCACTCTCTTCGCCGCCGATCATCAATTCACTGCCTGTGAAATCAGCTCCCACCAGAACGGCACCCTCGATCTGAACCCCAGGGGTCAGAGCCTGAATCAACACGGCATCCTGCAAATTCGCCTGCCGCAGATCGGCTTCACTGAGGTCGGCATTGCTCAGCCAACTGTCCTGCAAGCGGGCGCCCCGCAGATCAGCGCCACTGAGATCAGCCCCCTCCAGATTGGCCCCTCGCAGATCAGCACCGCGCAGATCGGCGTCTCGTAGATCCATGCCGTTGAGCATCAAACCGCTCAGATCAGCACCACGCAGATCGCAGCCGCTGCACTGCAGCCATGGCGGTGAGGCCGAGCCATAGGGCTCCACGGTGATGGGTTGCGCTGCCACAACAGCGCCCGGAGCTGCCAGCAGCAACGCAGCGGACAGCGCCTGGACAGAGAGGAGGAAGCGCATCAGCCATCACCGGTCCTCTCTCTGTCATAGACACTTCGGCGAGTGGCCGCCACGAAGCCGCTCGGGCGAGCTCAGGTCGCCGTGAAACCACTCAGATAAGGCAGGCGCTGCACAGTCGCGACTAGGGCCTCGTCATTCGCCAGGAGCTGACCAGTGGCATCCCACTGACCGGTGGCCAACATCTGGCGCGGACCCTGCTGCAGATCCAAAGGCCAGCTCTGCTCACCAGCACGAAGGGTGGCTTCAGCCACATCCACACTGAAGGAACGCGCAGGATCAGCCTCAGCCGCCTGCTGAATCGCGAGCATGGTGTCGTGATCTGCCATGAGGCAAGGGATGCCGAGCGCCAGGCAATTGCCATAGAAAATCTCGGCGAAGCTCTCGCCCACCACAACACGGATGCCCCATCGCATCAGCGCCTGGGGCGCATGCTCACGGCTGGAGCCACAACCGAAGTTGCGGTTCACCAGCAGGATCGACGCACCCTGGTGCTCGGGTCGATCAAACGGGTGTTGGCCAGACGCACGTCCCGCCAGCTCGGCGCGATCGTCCGCGAAGGCGGCCGGGCCCAGCGCATCAAAGGTGACGCACTTCAGGAACCGAGCCGGGATGATCCGATCGGTATCGATGTCATCGCCGCGCACCACCACGGTGGTGCCGCTGACGCTGCTGATCGAACCGGAGGGGAAGGGGGTGGAGCTGCTCATGGGGTGAGTGGAGCGAGATGGGTTCCGATCGATCAGGCGTTGAGGAGGGTGCGCACATCGCTGACGCGGCCGTTGATGGCTGCAGCCGCCACCATCGCCGGACTCATCAGCAGGGTGCGGCCGCTGGCCGAGCCCTGACGGCCCTTGAAGTTGCGATTGCTGGAGCTGGCACTGATCTGGCGGCCCTCGAGACGGTCGGGGTTCATCGCCAGGCACATCGAGCAGCCGGGCTCGCGCCACTCAAAGCCCGCTTCCACAAACAGCTTGTCGAGCCCTTCGGCCTCAGCGGCGGCAGCCACCTGCTCACTGCCCGGCACCACAAACGCCTTAATCCCAGGAGCCACATGGCGCCCTTTGGCCACAGCTGCTGCCGCCTGCAGATCGCTGAGGCGGCCATTGGTGCAGCTGCCGATGAAGCAGACATCCACAGGCGTGCCAGCGATCGGCGCGCCGGGCTGGAGGTCCATGTAGCGATAGGCCTCTTCCGCCAGTGGGCGCTCATCTGGATCGGTCTGCTCCAGGGTGGGCACGGTTTCATCCACGCCAATGCCCTGACCAGGGGTGATGCCCCAGGTGATCGTGGGCGCGATCGACGCGGCGTCAAAGCGCACCTCGTGATCGAACACCGCATCGGCACAACTCGCCAGATTGCTCCACCAGGCCACCGCCTCATCCCAGGCCGAGCCACTGGGGGCAAACGGGCGGCCCTTGAGGTAGTCGAACGTGACCTGATCGGGGTTCACGTAGCCACAGCGAGCGCCGCCCTCGATCGCCATGTTGCAAAGGGTCATGCGCTCTTCCATCGAGAGCGCATCAATGGCCGGGCCGGCGAATTCATAGGCGTAACCCACACCACCCTTCACGCCGAGGGTGCGGATCACGTGGAGCACCAGATCCTTCGCGTAGACACCGCTCTGGAGCTTGCCGTCCACCCAGATGCGACGCACCTTGAGCTTGCCCATCGCCAAGCTCTGGCTGGCGAGTACGTCGCGCACCTGGCTGGTACCGATGCCGAAAGCGATCGCCCCAAAAGCACCGTGGGTGGAGGTGTGGGAATCGCCGCAGGCGACGGTCATGCCCGGCTGGGTGAGGCCCAGCTCAGGAGCGATCACATGCACAATCCCCTGGCGACCGCTGCCAAGTCCGTGCAGGGTGATGCCGTGCTCGGCGCAATTGGCCTCGAGCGTGGCCAGCATCTCCTCAGCCAGCGGATCGGCGAAGGGCCGCAACTGGCTGGTGGTGGGCACGATGTGATCCACCGTGGCCACGGTGCGTTCGGGGTGACGCACCGTCAGGCCCAAATCCTTGAGGCCGGCGAAGGCCTGCGGACTGGTCACCTCGTGGATCAGGTGCAGGCCAATGAACAGCTGGGTGGCACCCCCGGGCAGCTGGGCCACCTGATGCAGATCCCAGACCTTGTCGTAAAGGGTGCCGGAGCTCACGGCGATGCGGCGATCGGAATCCGCCACCCTAAAAAACCATTGGTGCCCGAAGGGTCAGAGCAAGGCCAGCCGCAGACGATTGAGCGCCTCGCCGGCGCTGAGGGTTTGGATCCAGCTGCGACCCCGGCTGGATCCAAAGCGAATGCCTTCGCTCACACACCCATTGGGGCCTGCCACGGCGATGTGAACCAGACCCACCGGCTTCTGCTCAGTGCCGCCCCCGGGCCCGGCCACGCCCGTGATCGCCAGCGCCCAGTCGGCCCCGGTGGCGCGCCGGGCTCCCTGGGCCATGGCCTGAGCCACCGGATCACTGACCGCGCCGCGGGTCTCGAGCAGCTCCGGAGAAACGCCCAACACGCCCTGTTTCACTGCATTGGCATAGGCGATCACACCGCCGACAAACACATCCGAAGCTCCGGGCACTGCCGCCAACGCAGCCCCGAGACCACCGCCCGTGCAGCTCTCCGCCACCGCCAGGGTCTGCCCCCGCCGGCGCAGCAGCTCCAGCACCACAGAGGCCAAGCTGTCGTCGTCAACGCCGAAGCACAGCGCTCCGGTGCGGGCGCGGATCTCAGCCTCCACAGGCTCGAGCAGCGCTTCAGCCCCATCAGCCGAGGCGGCCCTGGCGGTGATGCGCAACTTCACCTCACCGGAGCCTGCGTAAGGAGCCACGGTGGGGTTGGCTGCCTCCAGCAGATCCGCCATCTGCTCGGCCAGGTTGGACTCAGCCACCCCCCAGAAATGGAGCATGCGGCTGGCGAACACCCCGTCCGCCAGTCCCGCGTTACTTAGCCAGGGAGCGGCTGTGGCCTGCCACATCGCGCGCATCTCACTCGGCACCCCAGGGAAGGTGAGGATCGTGAAGCCGGGCCGAGGGCTCCAGATCATGCCCGGCGCGGTGCCGGTGGGGTTGGGGAGCAGCGCCGCCCCCTCGGGCAGAAAAGCCTGGCGGCGATTGCTGGCGGCACAGGGCCGGCCGCGGGCTGCTAATCGCGCCTGAATGTCAGCCCACACCTGAGGGTGCTCCACCAGAGGCGTCGCAAAAGCCGCCGCAATGGCTTCGGTGGTGAGGTCGTCGGGAGTGGGGCCGAGGCCACCGGTGGTGATCAGCACGCGGGAACGCGTTGAAGCGGACAGCACTTCAGCAATCAGCCGCTCACGGTTATCCCCCACCACCCCTTGACGGTGGTGGGGGATACCCAGGGCAGCGAGCTGTTCGGCGATCCAGCGGGCGTTGCCGTTGGTGATGTTGCCCAGCAGGAGCTCGGTGCCGATGCAGAGGATTTCAGCCGTCATCCCCGGCCAGCTGTTCACGATTCAGGCTGCGGCGCGCCGCGATCACCGTGGCGATCAGCACAGCTGTTGCCAGGGCCAACCAGAGGAAGCGGAGCTCGGCATTGGCCAGCACCAGAGCAAGGGCCGCCAGCCACTGGGTGAAGGCGTAGATCAGCACCACGGTGCGGCGATGACTGAACCCGGCCCTCAGCAGGCGGTGATGCAAGTGGCGCCGATCGGGATAGAAGGGCGAATGCCCCTCGCTGACACGGCCCATGATCACGGCCGACATATCCGCCAGCGGCAACGACAGGATCAGGAGCGGCAACAGCAAGCTCACGCTGGTGAGCCCCTTGGCAGGCCCCACAATGCTGATCGAAGCCAGGGCAAAGCCCAGAAAATACGAGCCGCCATCACCCATGAAGATGCGGGCGGGATTGAAGTTGTGGCGCAGGAAACCGAGACAGCTGCCCGCCAGGGCAGCTGCAAGCAGCCCCGGCGCAGGCTGATTGAGGCTGTAGCTGACCGACAGCAGGCCCACGGCGGCAATCCCGCTCACGCCGGCAGCCAGACCATCCAAACCATCGAGCCAGTTGATGGCATTGGTGATGCCCACCAGCCAGATCACCGTGGCGAGCAGGCTCAACGCATCCGGCAGCTCGATGGCACCGGCCGGACTTCCCAA
>JBIIDQ010000039.1:0-9570 GCA_044238295.1 Vulcanococcus sp. | reverse complement strand
TCGACCCATTGCCACTGGCTCTGCAGCAGCAGGAGCAGCTGGTGGATTTGGCTACGGCGCTCACCCAGATTCATACGCCCACCAACCAGCAAAGCCTCTCCCATGCCAGGCGGCGGCTGGTGTTCGACGAATTTTTGATGTTGCAGTTGGGCCTGCTGCAGCGCCGCCGTCAGCTCACCAGTCGGCCTGCCCCAGCCCTTGCTAGCCCCACGGGCACGTTGCTCGAGGCCTTCCTCAGGCTGCTCCCCTTCCCGCTCACCGGCGCTCAGCAGCGGGTGTTGGCAGAGATTCGCGCTGATCTCGAGCGGGAGCAGCCGATGGCGCGGCTGGTGCAGGGGGATGTGGGCAGTGGCAAAACCGTTGTGGCGATTGCTGCCCTGCTCACCGCCATCGAGGCTGGTTGCCAGGGCGCTTTGATGGCTCCAACCGAAGTGCTGGCCGAGCAGCACTACCGCAAGCTCTGTGAGTGGCTGCCGCAGCTGCATGTGAGCTGTGCCCTGCTCACCGGCTCCACACCGGCACGCCGCCGCCGGGAGCTTCTCGCTGATCTAGCGAATGGCACCTTGAAGATGCTCGTGGGTACCCACGCGCTGCTTGAAGACCCGGTGCAATTTGCGCGGTTGGGTCTTGTGGTGGTGGATGAGCAGCACCGCTTCGGAGTGCATCAACGCAACCGTCTGCTCGATAAGGGCCTGCAGCCCCACCTGCTCACCATGACGGCCACCCCCATCCCCCGCACCCTGGCCCTCTCGCTCCACGGCGATTTGGAGGTGAGCCAGATCGATGAGTTACCCCCCGGCCGCACCCCCATCCGCACCACGCTGCTGGCGGGGTCTGAACGGGAGGAGGCCTATCGGCTGATCCGAGAGCAAGTGAGCCTTGGCCAGCGGGCCTATGTGGTGCTGCCCCTGGTGGAGGAATCGGAGAAGCTTGACCTGCGTTCGGCCGTGGAGGTGCATCAGCAGCTCAACGAGCAAATCTTTCCAGATCTGCAGGTGGGCTTGCTGCATGGCCGTATGCCCAGCGCCGATAAGCAGGCGGCGATTGGTGCTTTTGCCAGTGGTGTCACGCAAGTGTTGGTGAGCACCACCGTGGTGGAGGTGGGTGTGGATGTACCGGAGGCGAGCGTGATGGTGATTGAGCACGCGGATCGTTTCGGGCTGGCGCAGCTCCACCAACTGCGGGGTCGTGTGGGTCGAGGTGCTGCGGCCTCCTACTGCCAGCTCATCAACGACAGCCGCAACGCCCTGGCGCGCCAACGCCTGGAGGTGCTGGTGCACTCGAGCGATGGCTTTGAGATCGCTGAAATGGACCTCCGCCTGCGCGGGCCTGGCCAGGTGCTCGGTACCCGCCAGAGCGGCCTGCCTGATCTGGCCCTCGCCAGCCTCACCGACGATGGCGATGTGCTGGAGCAGGCTCGCCGTGTTGCGCAGCAGATTATGGACGCTGATCCCGAGCTGGAGGCCCATGCGTCCCTGGCGCAGGCCCTGGCCGAGCAGCGCCGGCGCACGGCCGCACCCGCACGACTGAATTGATGGCCTTGCGTCCTTGGAGTCCAATCCCGATCCATGACTGCGGCGAGCCACTGCTCCCACTGCCGGAGGCGCTTTGGCGGTTGGAACCCCATCCCTATGCCGCTGTGGGTGCGCCCTACGGGCCAGGGGCGTGCCCGTTTCGTTTGCGTCAGGGGGTGATTAAGCGCCTGCTTCTGGCTCAGGGTGAGTTGCAGAGGGAGCACCCCAGCTGGCGCCTTGCCATCTTCGATGCTTGGCGACCGCTGGCGGTGCAGCGTTTCATGGTTGCCCATGCCACCGCTGAAGAATGCAGGGCCCGCGGCATCGACGCCTTCATCCCCAGTGATGCTCTCGCTGCGGTGGAGCAAGAGGTGGGGCGCTTCTGGGCCCCCCCCAGCAACGATCCCGCCACGCCACCACCTCACAGCACTGGTGCGGCTGTCGATCTCACCCTGGCGGATGCTCAGGGGGAGCCTCTGGATCTGGGCTCCCCCATTGATGCGATCGGGGCTGTTTCAGAACCGGATCACTTCCGGGGGCTGGCCGCTGAAGCAAACGACGACATGATTCGAAGGCAGGCTTTGATGTTCCAGGAGCGCCGTGATCGGCTTGCCACGGTGATGCTGGAGGCAGGTTTTGCCCAACACCCCAATGAGTGGTGGCATTTCAGCCATGGCGATCAGCTTTGGGCCTGGCGCACGGGCCAGACCCAGGCGATCTATGGACGCTCGGGCTGTTGACGCCATCAGGCTGCTGAGGCCAGCAGGCTCACCACTTGCTCGCGGCCCAGCTTCACCACGTAATCACCAAAGGATCGGCGCCCACCCGCGGCCTTCCAGCCCTGCAACAGCGGTTCGATCGTGCTCTCGAGCTTCTCGAGCGGCATTTTCTCGAGGTAGGGCTCAGCCAGCCGGGTGAGGTTGGGGGTCCCGCCGAGCCACAGCTGGTACTGATTCACGCCGTCGCCCACGAGGCCCAGCTCAGCCATGTAAGGCCGCGCACATCCGTTCGGGCAGCCCGTCATCCGCACGAGCATCGGCTTCTCGATCTCTAGGCGTCGTAACTGCGCATCGAGGCGATCAAGCACCTGAGGCAGGATTCGCTCGGCCTCTGTCACCGCCAGACCACAGAGGGGCAGAGCTGGGCAGGCGATGGCATGGCGCGCCAAGAGCGCTGGGGCGTCGGGGGCATCGATCCCCAGGGCTGCGAGGGCATCGCGCACGCTGCTCCGTTGGGCGGTGCCGATGTTGCAGAGCAGCAGGTCTTGGTTGGGGGTGAGGCGGATCTCCAGTTGGTAGGTCTCCACCAGCTGCCGCAGGCCTTGCTTGAGGTCTCCGGCGAGGCGGCCGCAGAGCAGAGGGATGCCCACGAACCACTTGCCGGCGGTTTGGCGATGCCAGCCCAGGTAGTCCTCGAGCTTCACCTTGGGCTCGAGCCGCATCCCTTTGATGGGGTGCGAGAAATACTTCGCCTTGAGTTCCTGTTTGAACCAGGCGATGCCCTGATCGTGGATCAGGTATTTCATCCGCGCGTGCCGGCGGGTGTTGCGATCGCCGTAGTCGCGCTGAAGCGCCAAGATCGCCTGCACCAAATCGAGCACGTGCTCGGCGTCCACATAGCCAAGGGGATCGGCAGTGCGGGCAAAGGTTTCCTCCTTGTTGTGGGTGCGGCCCATGCCACCTCCTACGTACACGTTGCAGCCGCGCAGGGCGCCACTGGCATCGGCAAAGGCCACCAGCCCGATGTCTTGGGTGAGCAGATCGACGGAGTTATCGCCGGGGACTGTCACCGCACACTTGAACTTGCGGGGCAGATAGGTGGGGCCGTAGAGCGGTTCTTCGCGATCGCCGCTGAAGACGCCTCCGTCGTGTTGGCGCTCACGCACCTTGTTCACCGCTCGGCTGGGCTTGATCCGATAGCTGAGTTCGCCATCGACCCATAGGTCGAGGTAGGCCCCTTCCGCACCTTGTGGGCTGAGGGTGTCGGCGACGTCGATGGCCAGTTGGCGGGCCGCTGGGTAAGCACCCTTCTCAAACGGGGCGGCGGGGGCCATCACATTGCGGTTGATATCCCCGCAGGCCGCCAAGGTGGAGCCCATGCCCCGCACGATCGTGGCGATCACTTCGCGGAGGTTTTGCTTCCGGATGCCGTGCATCTGGAATGCCTGGCGTGTGGTCACCCGCAGGGTGCCGTTGCCAAGGCGATCGGCGAGATCATCAAGGGCCAGAAACAATGAGGCTGGAATCCGACCGGCAGGGCTGCGTAGGCGCAGCATCATCTGCCAATCCTTCTCTTGGCCTTTCTGTCTGTTTTCGCGGTTGTCCTGCTGGTAACTGCCGTGAAACTTCAGCAGCTGAACAGCGCCTTCGCTGAAGTTGGGAAGTTCGTTCTCCAGCTCTTCTGCCAGGGGATCTCGCAGATATGCGCTATCGGCCTTGAGCTGCTCGAACTTGCTGCGATCGGCGCCGTTGGCGATGCAAGGTGAGAAACCGCGTTCATCAGTCCCTGCCGTCACGGTGACACGCTGATCAAAGTGTTGTCACGACCGTAGCGAAACGCCGGTTGCAACAAGCACAGCGCCGCAGAAGAAAGCGGTTCAGGCCGCTGCGTGTCCTGGACTCGATGCCTTGATCTCCCTTCAATACAGTGAGCGGCTGTTGTGGCCTGCTCCTCGTGTCGACCTTTCTGCTGGAGATCGGGACCGAGGAACTGCCTGCTGATTTCGCGCGGCTGGCGCTCCCGCAGTTGGAGCAGATGGTGAGCCGCGACCTCAGCGAAGCGCGTCTGGGTCATGGGGCGATCCGTTGCACCAGCACGCCGCGCCGTTTGGCGGTGATTGTTGAGGCTCTCGAGCCTTCTGCACCCGATCTGGAGGATGAGCGCAAAGGGCCTCCAGCTGCTCAGGCCTTCAAAGACGGTGTGCCCACCCCTGCGGCGGAAGGCTTTGCCAAGCGCTGTGGGGTCGATGCCTCCGCCCTTGAGGTACGCGAAACCCCCAAGGGTCCATTTGTCTTCGCGCGGGTGCTGGAGCAGGGACGGCTTGCCCCTGAGCTGCTTGGGGAATGGATTCCTCAGTGGATTAACAGTCTCCAGGGCCGCCGCTTCATGCGCTGGGGCTCGGGTGAGAGCCGCTTCTCGCGGCCTGTGCGCTGGCTGGTGGCGATGCTCGATGGCCAGGTGGTGCCCGTGCGCCTCGAAGGCAGCGATCCGGAGGTGCGCAGTGGCAGCAGCAGTCGTGGCCACCGCCTCAAAGGCGACGCTGTGAGCATTGTTAATGCGTCCAGCTATGCCGAGGCGCTGGCCGCTGCCGGTGTTCAGGTGGATCGCAGTGCCCGCGCCCAGTGGATTCGTGAGCAAGTGGCTTCGGCTGCTCTGGCGCTCGAGGCGACTGCCGACCTTCCCGATGACCTGTTCGAGGAACTCACCGATTTGGTCGAGTCACCCTCGCTGATCGAAGGCTGTGTGGCTGAGCACTATCTGGCTCTGCCGGCTGAGGTGCTCAGCACCGTGATGCGTGCACACCAGCGTTATGTGCCCCTTTATCGCAAGGGTGCAGCGCACGATCCGCTTGCCCTCGATGCCCGGGACAGCCTGCTTCCTCGCTTCCTGTGCATCGGTAATGGCTTGCCGGAGGCCTCCGAGTTGGTGCGCCGCGGCAATGAGCGAGTGCTGAAGGCCCGCCTGGCGGATGCGGAGTTTTTTGTGGATGCCGATCGAGCCGTGGCCAGTATTGATCGCCGCGATCAGCTGGCGAGGGTCACGTTTGCTGCAGGGTTGGGCTCTCTGCTGGATCGAGTCGAGCGGTTGGAGTGGTGCACCGATGTGCTGCTCAATCAGCTCGCCCTCAATGAGGCCACCTCCAGCCATGCCCGCCGTGCCGCTCATCTCTGCAAGCACGACCTGGTCAGCCAGATGGTGGGTGAGTTCCCCGAGCTGCAGGGGGTGATGGGCGGTAAATATCTTCTCGCTGAAGGGGAGCCACGCGCTGTGGCTCTCGCTGTGCTGGAGCACTATCTACCTCGCGGCGCAGGCGACGACCTACCCGAATCCGATGCAGGCGCGGTCGTGGCTCTGGCCGAGCGGCTGGAGCTCCTGCTCAGTATTTACGCCAAGGGGGAGCGCCCCACGGGCTCGTCGGATCCCTATGCCCTGCGCCGCGCCGGCAATGGTGTTTTGCAGATTCTCTGGGCCAAGGGTTGGAGTCTGGATCTGCAGCAACTGCTCGAGCGGGCTACGGCCCACTGGGCTCAGCTATTGCCCGAGTTCAAGGTCGACGCGCCCGCCCTAGCTGCTGAGCTGGCTGAGTTTCTGCGTCAGCGCCTGCAGAGCCTGCTCGAAGAGGGCGGCATGGCCGTGGATCTGGTGCAGGCTGTGGCAGGTGAGGGTGTGCCGATTGAGCGGGTGATCACCGATCCCGCTGACGCGCGCCAGCGGGCACAGCTCCTAACGGCCCTGCGCTCCAATGGTGAGCTTGCCGCGGTGCAGGCGGTGGTGACCCGCGCGGCTCGCCTGGCGGAGAAAGGTCAACTCGATGCCAGCGTGCTTTCAGCGGTAGAAGTGGTGGATCCCGCCCTGTTTGAGAAAAGCAGCGAAGCGGGAATGCTGGCGGTGATCGAGCGACTACAGCCCATCGCCACCAGCGACAGCGACGATCGCTACAGCCGCCTGGCTCAGGGCCTGATCGCTGGTGCAACGGCGCTGGCGGCTTTCTTTGATGGCGACCAGAGCGTGATGGTGATGGCTGACGACCCAGCCATTCGCACCAATCGTCTCAATCTGCTGGGCGTGTTGCGCAATCAGGCATCGGTCTTGGCCGATTTCAGCCGGATCACCGGCTGATTAGCTGCGGCCGGCACATGCCCACTAGGGTGAGCGTTGAGCAGGTGATGCAGCGCACCTGGTGAACAGGTTCGGCATCCTCCTTGCAGCAAACACAACCCAAGAATCGCGGCGATTTTTCGCTGGCTCCGTTTCGCCGCTCCGACAACCTTCGGGCGGTGTGGCAATTGCTCACCACGCTTATTCCCACAGCATTGCTTTGGGCCTCGCTGCCCTGGATCTGGCAACCGCTGCGGCTGCAAACCCTTTTGATCGTGCCAGCGCTGGCGTTGCTTGTGCTGTTTTCAGCTCGTTGCTTTTCGTTGATGCACGACTGTGGGCATGGGTCACTGTTTCAGAGCAAGTTTCTGAATCGCAGTGTTGGTTTTCTGCTCGGAGTTGTGAATGCAATACCGCAGCATCCCTGGTCGCGGGGGCATGCTTTTCACCATCTTCACAATGGCAATTGGGAACGCTACCGAGGACCTTCAGCTCTGCTCACCGTTGAGCAATTCCAGCAACTCACTCCTCAGCAGCAGAAACGCTATGGATGGTCTCGCCATCCCTTGATGCTCTTTCCGGGTGGGTTCTCATATCTGGTGGTGCGCCCACGCCTCCAGCTGCTGCTGGGCTTAGGGGAGTGGCTTGCTGCCATGGTGGCTGAAGTGCGCCGTGATGGCTGGAGGGCTCTGTTCAGCCTTGATCGACGCACGATGGCCTTTCAATCAAGTCATTGGTATACGGGTGGCGAGTTCATTGATCTTGTGGCCAACAATGTCTGTGTGCTCACGAGCTGGTGGTTGATGAGTCGTTGGCTGGGTGCTGGCTTGTTTTGGAGCTGCTACGCCATCGTGATGACCTGCTCGGCAGCGATCTTTATCTGCATTTTCTTTGTGCAGCACAACTTTCCTGATTCCTATGCCCATCGCACCAGCGACTGGAGCTATTTCAAAGGAGCTATTGAAGGAAGCAGCAATCTAATCCTTCCGCCGATTCTGCATTGGTTTTCAGCGGATATTGCCTTCCACAGCATCCACCACCTGTGCGAACGAATCCCTAACTATCGACTGCGTGCCTGCCATGAGGCGAATCAACATCTGCTGAAGGACTGTGCCTATCTGCGCCTGAGCGATCTGCCGCGATGCTTCAATCTCATCCTCTGGGATAGCGGCCAACAACGGCTGGTCTCCATGGCTGAGGCTTAGGCCTTCGACAACCTTCTGGCGGATGAGTCGGAACGGCGCCCATCATGAATTTGACGTGTCGATCGAAAAAGCCGCTCCCTCAGGAACGGCTTGATTTCAACGCTGAGTTGAGATTTCTAAGCCGAACTCAGCTTTTGCCGGCCAATACTGGCTCCCGCTCATCAGTTGCCGAATCAGACGCCTTTGATCCATTCGAGCTGGCTTCTTTAGCCTTGCCAACGCGGATGCCTCCCTTGATGGTGCTCACGGCAAGCATGGCGTTCACCTCTGCTTCATCGCGAACAGCGCTGGACACGGGCTTGTAGCCCTGGGGTGCCAGGGCATTGCCACGCAGTACTGAACCAAGGGTGAGCAGCGTGAGCTTGAGCTGCTGCCAGGGGTTCATCATCACCACGCGCTTGTAGAGATAGCTGTCGAAGGTGAGACGCTGCACGTCTTTGTCATCGCACATCTCCACGAAAGCTTCGCGGGCCGCATCATTGCGGTAGAAGATGTTTTGGAGAATCTCCAGCACCTTGTAGGTGGCGCCGTACTGGCGATCCCATTTCTTCAGATACTTCTTGAGATCAGCTTCGCTGGGAACCTTGGTGCCGGCCTGGCTGGATTCCACGATCTGCTCGGCGCACATGCGGCCACTCTTGGCGGCGAAGTAAATGCCTTCGCCTGAGCTCTTGGTCACATAGCCGGCGGCATCGCCCACCAGTGCCATCCGACCAACCACACGGCGAGGACGCGGGTGCTCGGGGATCGGGTGGGCTTCCACCTTGATCACTTCGCCATTCACAAGGCGCTTCTTGGCGCGCTCGCGGATGCCTTCCTGCAGGCTCTTGATCAGCCCTTGGTTCTCCTGCATGGTGCCGGTGCCCACGGCCACGTGGTCGTACTTGGGAAACACCCAGGCATAGAAGTCGGGCGACACATCGGTGCCCACATACATCTCAGCCAGGCTCTCGTAATACTTCATCTCTTCCGGCGGAAGCTTGATGCGTTCCTGGAAGGCGATCGCCACGTTGTAGTCGCCAGCATCCATGGCCTTGGCCACGCGGCTGTTGGCGCCATCGGCGCCGATGATCAGGTCCACTTCCAGGGTCTGAGTGGTGCCGGTGGCTTCACCCTCGCTGTAGTCGGAGTAGGTGAGGGTGTAGGGGCCCTGGCGGTTGGCACCCGTGTCGATTTTGGTGACGAGGCCGTTGACCAGGTGGGCGCCCAGCTCGGCGGCACGGTTGCGCAGGAAGGCATCCATCACCTCGCGGCGGCACATGCCGATGTATTCGTTCTCATTCTCGAGATTGATATCCACCTCACGGTTGGAGGGGGAAATCATCTTCATGTTCCGCACCTTGCGATCGATGATCGACTCGGGCAGGTCGAACTCATCCACCATGCAGAGCGGAATCGCACCACCGCAGGGTTTGGCGTTATCCAGCTTGCGCTCGAAGATCCAGGTTTGGATGCCGGCCTTGGCCAGCACTTCCGCAGCACAGGATCCGCTCGGGCCGCCGCCCACCACCGCGACTCGCAACATCTTGAAACCCGCTCCGCCAGAAGGATGTTGGGCCGAAGCTAACACCGCTGGGCAGTGTGTTGCTGGCGTTGCCATGGCACAGGCCTACCATCGGTCAACCCTGCCGCCACGGGAGACGTTGCTTGCCCAGCGCCAGTCGGCTGCCCACAGCGGCTCGCAGCTCAAAGCGCTCCGGCGGCGATGACATTCCGCTCGCCAAACGCACGGTTTCGCCAGCGTTGCAGCGCAAACCCCGATGGCGCTTGGCCTTTGTGGCAGCTGGAGCTTCTGTGCTTGCGGCGGCGGCATTGGTGGTGGTGTTTCCGCAGCCCCTAAGACGTCTGCTTGCGCCACCGCCTGTGCAAGGCCTCAAAGCCAGGGTTGGGCTGGATGGCCGGCTTCTCGGTCACTTCCCTTACGGCGAAGCGTCTCGCTCGGATCTCGTTGCGATTGCACCAGGTGTGGAGCTGCATCGCGATGCAGCCCAAGCCCTTGAACAACTGTTGGCATCCGCAGCTGCTGATGGCGT